>NZ_DDLD01000038.1:0-10075 GCF_002339435.1 Acinetobacter sp. UBA2581
CTTTCGCAAGAGATCTATTAAGGATTTATTAAGACAACAAAAACTACATACCGTTTGCGAAGAAGCGGCTTGTCCTAACTTGCCGCAATGTTTCGGTAGTGGAACAGCAACATTCATGATTATGGGTGATATCTGTACTCGACGCTGTCCATTCTGTGATGTCTCGCATGGCCGTCCTAATGCCTTAGATATTAACGAGCCACTGCATTTGGCTGAAACAGTGAAGAATCTAAACTTAAAGTATGTTGTGATTACTTCCGTTGACCGAGATGATTTAAAAGATGGCGGTGCACAGCATTTTGCAGATTGCATTCGAGAAATTCGTCAAACTAGTCCAGGCACTTTGATTGAAGTTTTGGTTCCTGATTTTCGTGGTCGCGCAGATATTGCACTTAAAATTTTGAGCAAAAATCCACCTGATGTCTTTAATCACAATATTGAAACCGTGCCACGCCTGTATAAAGCCATGCGACCAGGCGCTGACTATCAGCATTCATTGAATTTACTTAAGAAATTTAAACACTACTGCCCTGATATCCCAACGAAATGTGGTTTGATGGTGGGTTTAGGAGAGATTGAAGCTGAGGTTATTGCGTTATTAAATGATTTGAAAGATTATCAAATTGATTATGTCACAATCGGCCAATACCTACAGCCATCCAAATCACATGCGCCAATTCATCGTTTTGTTACATTGCAAGAGTTTAAACATTATCAAACTCATGGAGAGCACTTAGAGTTTAAGAATATTTGGAGTGCACCATTAGTGCGATCGAGTTATTTTGCTGACCGCCAGTATTATGGTGAGGCTGTACCTGTGCCCTACGTGCGTGAATGACATTTTCATCATTTAAAGGATCCTATTTATCAACATAATGGTTACTTTTATTAACACTTCAGATAAAAATAGTCATTTCCAGTCCATAACAACACTTTTAAAGTAGCTAAAAGGCTGGTAAAACCCAAAAAAGGTTATTTAACGAATCCAAGAAAAATGATTTGGTACACGTAAGAAAAGATTGAATGAGTATAGATCTGGAAATTGATTTCTGAAGTTTAAAGATATTACAGTCTAATCATAAAGGAATATGATATGAACCTGTTCAATACAGCACTAGCAAAAAAGCTGCAAACAACACATTTAATTAATCAGCATATTGTTCAGGCTGCACCCGTTTTGGCTTTGCCTCAAGAAGATCAGACTTCCCTATTCCGCCGCTCTATTCAGCATAATTATGCCGATTTATTAAGAATTGCTAATGATTCCGATATGGCAATTGGTCTTACAGATCACCATGGTACTCTGTTATGGACCTGGAGTAGTTCCGCGATGCTTTCTTCTGCTGAACAGGTACATTTTATTGAAGGTGGCCATTGGTCAACACAGGCGGTTGGGACCAATGCGATTGGTATGACATTAAATAGTCAAACATCAAGTTGTGTATATTCTCATGAAAACCAAATGGACAGCGTTCGTGATTGGGTCTGTTATGCAGCACCTATCTGGGATCCGACTTCAGGTCAATTTCATGGCATTATCAATCTTTCCACAAAATATAAAAAACATACCCCTCTAGGCATTCTTGCTGTGGAACGCTGTGCAGACTTAATACAGCGAGCAATAAAATTTGAACAGAAAAATTTTTTATACATTAAAGCGCTAGGTTCGCCCTGGGTTCAATTTAATGGGCATACTTTGAACTTGACTCACCGTCAAATTGAAATACTTTGCATTTTAGCTTTGTATCCGTACGGCATTGGTTTAGAAGAGTTACACTATGCCCTTTATGGTGAGCGTAATGTCAGCCTAAAAACCTTAAAGGCTGAGCTTTCACAACTTCGTAGCCTATTACCTCATTCAATTGAGGCTCGCATTTATAGGCTTACCTGTGAAGTCCAATGTGATTTTTTACGTGCTGAACAATCATTAAATGCAAATCTTATTTCGAGTACATTCTCGCTATATAAAGGTAGCTTTTTATCTAAATCAGAAAGCCCTTTACTCAGTACTTGGAGACATTGTTTTGATGCCCGTTTAAGCCAGTTGATTTATCAAATAAAGGATACCGATCAATTATTACGGATTATTGGGCAAACACATGATCGTATTGATGCTGTACAGCGTTTATTAGAATTATTACCACAGGACAGCAACTACCGTAATTATTTTTCAAATCTGATTTAAATTTGATTTGTTACTTCAACTCTAAAGGGCTTTGTTGCATAAACCTAGCCTAGAAAGATTATTCAGTCCTATAATTTCAATATGAATAAACCTGCTCCTAAAATCTATCGTACAACTAACTGGTCTTCCTACAATCGTGCCCTCATTAACCGAGGTAATATTTCCATTTGGTTTGATCCAAACACTCAGTGGTATGCACAACCATAAGGCAAGCAAGGTCGAAATCAAACTTACTCTGATACCGCTATTCAATGCTGTTTAATGATCAAATCTCTATTCAGACTCTCTTTACGCATGGTCACAGGTTTTGTTCAAAGTTTGATTAAACTGTGTAAATGAGCTGCTCCGAATATCAGCGATATTCGTACAGCACACTTTGTCGAAGACAACAACATATTGATATTGCGATTAGCTATCAAAAAAGTAGCGATGGGCTACATCTACTCGTAGACTCAACTGGTTTGAAGTTTCTAGGTGAAGGTGAATGGAAACGTAAGAAACATGGACCTGAATATCGTCGCCAATGGCGTAAGCTCCATATTGCTATAGATGCTGAAACCCTTCAAATACGTGCAGTACAGCTCACTACAAATAATGTGAGCGATTCACAAGTACTCGATGATTTAGTTACTCAAATTCCTTTAGACGAACGAATTGATTCGGTCTATACCGATGGTGCTTATGATACGAAGTACTGCAGACAAGTCATTTTAGATCGAGATGCACATGCGGTCATTCCACCAAGAAAAAATGCAAAACCATGGAAAGATCGGAAATTGAGATCTTTAGAGCGGAATGAATTATTAAAAACAGTGAAACGTTTAGGAAGAATGCTTTGGAAAAAATGGTCTGGTTATCATCGTCGAAGTTTGGTCGAAACCAAGATGCATTGCATCAAATGATTAGGCGATAAATTAACAGCAAGGAGTTTTCCTAGTCAGGTCAATGAGATTCATGCACGCATAGCAGTATTAAACAGATTTACAGAATTAGGTCGTCCTCATAACCAAGTTGTCACTTGAGTTCTGTTCAGATAAGCAGGTGCTGTCTTTTAAATCTTTGTGCAACAAAGCCCTTTTGCATAGAAAATATTCTGGATAGGTTCTAAGTGATCACCTTTAAATTTATGAAAAGCAATTACACAAAATTATTTACAGGCTCTGCAGTTGCATTAGCTTGAAGCCTGTATATATATATTTGGCTACCTTTATCGGGTAAATTCTATACTTGCAATGTCAACAGCCCCAATACAAAATCTGAGAAATATATGAGTGCAGAAGCCACATCTATCAGCCTTTTATCCCCTGTCATATTGCTCACGGCTGCAGTGATCGCAGTCCCCTTAATCAAGCGCCTAGGATTAAGCTCGGTATTGGGATATTTAATTGCAGGATTAATTATTGGTCCATTTGGACTGGCATTTTTCTACGATTCTGCGTCTATTTTGCATATCGCTGAGCTTGGTATTGTGATGTATCTGTTTGTGATTGGACTAGAAATGCGTCCATTGTATTTATGGAGTTTAAGAAAAGAAATTTTTGGATTAGGTACATTACAAATTAGTGCCTGTTCATTGGGGCTAACGGCTGTAGGCTTGGTCTATGGCTATTCTTGGCAAGTGAGTTTTGTGTGTGCTGCAGGCTTTGTACTCACCTCAACTGCAATTGTAATGCAACTTTTGGGAGATCGTGGAGACATTGCTCAACCACGAGGACAAAAAATTGTCTCGATTCTGCTGCTTGAAGACTTGTTGATTGTACCTTTATTGGCAATTGTCGCTTTTATCGCACCGAATCATGTTGTTGAAAGTACTTCTACGCGTTTGCAGAGCATCGGAATTGGTTTAATTTCAATTGCAGGTTTAATCGCTGCAGGCTATTGGTTGCTTAATCCTTTATTTCGCTTATTAGCTGCAGCCAAAGCCCGTGAAGTCATGACTGCAGCAGCACTCTTGGTGGTGCTCGGCGCAGCATTACTGATGCAAGTCACTGGCTTATCGATGGCAATGGGGGCATTCCTTGCAGGGGTATTACTCTCCGAATCCACTTTTCGCCATCAGATTGAAGCAGATATTGAACCGTTTCGTGGCATATTGCTCGGATTATTTTTTCTAGGTGTAGGCATGTCACTAGACCTTAACGTCGTAAAAAATAACTGGGTGTTAATCTTAAGTGCTGTACTTCTGCTGATGTTTGTCAAAGCATCCATGATTTACCTGATTGCACGCATGACCAAAAGTTCACACTCCGAAGCACTCGATCGCGCATTACTGATGGCTCAAGGGGGTGAGTTTGCTTTTGTACTCTTTACTGCCGCCATGAGTGCTCAAGTCATTAGTGATGTTGAACGCTCAAACCTGACTGCGATTGTAGTCTTATCGATGATTTTGATCCCGATTATTGGCTTTCTATTTAAACGTTTTACCCAAACTACAGAACAAACCTCTTTAGAAAATATCCGTATTGCCGAAGGACTTTCTGGAAAAGTATTGATGATTGGTTTCGGTCGTTTTGGACAAGTCTCCAGTCAATTACTGCTTGCTCGAGGGATTGATGTGACCATCATTGATAATGATATCGACATGATTCAAAACGCTGAAAGATTTGGATTTAAAATTTACTATGGCGATGGTTCTCGTTTAGATATTTTACATGCCTCGGGAGCAGATACGGCTGAGGCAATTGTTGTTTGCGTAGACAACAAAGAAACGACGAATAAGATTGTAGAGTTGGTGCAACATGAATTTCCTTTAACCAAGTTACTGGCTCGCTCTTATGACCGTGAGCATGCGCTGCATTTAGCAAAACAAAATGTGGATTACATGATTCGAGAAACCTTCGAGTCGGCAATGCTATTTGGCGGTGCCATTTTAGAAGAATTGGGTGTTGACCAGAGTAATGTTGAAGAAATTAGCCAAGAAATCCGAGAACGAGATAAGGAACGTTTTGAAACCGAAGTTGCAGCAGATGATGTCTATGCGGGTATCGGTTTGCAATACACAGGACCGCGTCCGACTGCACCTTTAATCACACCAAAGCACACAGGGCAAATTCTGAATGAAGATGACACTCAGCAATAATTTCACGTATTAAGCCCAAATAAAAAAGAGGTCTGTGTAGACATCTTTTTTGTAAGTATCCGCTGAACCCCATACCTATTTTTTTAATTCCGTTCAAGTTTCCAGCGGTGTGGCAGTAATTCTTCTATTTGGGGCACTTTTTGTGTCGGCTATTGAATATAATTGATGATTCTCGTCGAGAAGGTTTTGCGATTGAAGCAGAATTCTCATTACCAACAATTCGGGTTATTCGTACGTTGAATCAGTTGCTAGAGTGGCGAGAAAATCCGTTAGTTATTCGGTTTGAGAATAGTCCGGAGTTTATCAATCATGAATGTGGGCGCTGGGGAACTGAATAAGGTATTCGTATTGAATATATTCAACCAGGTAAGCTACAGCAGAATGCGTATATTGAACATTATAATCCAACTATACGCTATAGCTGTCTAAGTACGCATTTATTTGAAACACTGGAAGAAGTGCAAGATTATGCAATGAGTTGGTTGTGGCATTACAACCATGAAAGACCACACCAAGCAAACAGACGAAGGCTACCTCTAATTAATGGTTGCTTGACCTCTATTTTTAACTTCGGTTATTTATGGGCGGATTACCCTTGTCATTATATTGACATCAAATCTTCATAGCTCTGTCATTTGTTAGTGTTGATATAAGCCAATAAATTTAAAAAGATTAAATGAGGATAAAATATGGCAGGGTTATCCATCTGGCATGTACTAATTTTTGCAATTGTAGTGATCTTACTGTTTGGTACTTCTAAACTAAAAAATCTAGGAAAAGATGTAGGGGGTGCAATCAAGGACTTTAAGAAATCTGTCCGTGAAGAAGAAGAAGCTGAGGCAGCTCAACTTCAGTACCCTCGAACGATTGATGCGAAAGTTAAAGCCAGTGAGAGTTCAATCAAGAATTGAGGTATTGCTATGCTCAATATTGGAATTACTGAGCTGTTGGTCTTTGGGGCAATTGCCTTGCTCATTCTTGGACCAGATAAACTCCCTGAAGCGATACGTTTTATAGGTAAATGGTCAGCCAAAATCAAAAGGATCGCCGGCAATATACAAAATGATCTTGACCGTGAATTGCGACTATCGGAACTACGGGAACAAATGCAAAGCGAGCTGAAACGTATTCAGGAATTAGAAATTAAAATGCAGGCACAAATGGATAATATAAATGTAATCCATCAGCCCATCATTAGAAATCCGGAACAACATCTTTTGAACTATGAGCTGACTTACCAATTAATTAATGAATCAGTTTCACCTGTTCATTTACCGCCAATCCAGCTGAATAAAGTGACAAAACAAGAAAAAATTTATGCTGATATAAAGGTGGCCGTATGAGTATTTTGCCTTCGACTCAAACCAACAACGATACCCGGCAAATCCCGTTAGAAGAAATGCCAATTACCAGGCATCTAGTGATTCTGCGAAAGCACCTTTTCAAAATTGTGGGCGTATTATTAGGACTATTCTTATGTTTACTGCCTTTTGCAAGCCAAACTTATCAGCTTTTATCAAAGCCTTTACGCGCTCAGTTACCTGAAAGCTCTAGCATGATTGCAACAGATGTGACTGCGACTTTCATGGCTCCATTTAAGTTGAACTTCTTTATTGCTTTACTTATCGCCATGCCTTTTATTTTGTATCAACTTTGGGCCTTCATTAGACCAGCATTGTACCTAAAAGAAAAAAAGTTAGCTTTACCACTATTAATCAGCAGTATTGTATTGTTTTATGCAGGTATTGCTTTTGCCTATTTAATCGCTTTACCTTCTATCCTTCATTTTTTTATCAGCGTATCACCTGACACTGTTGCACCGATGACCGATATCAATAGTTATCTGGCTTTTTGTTTAAAACTATTTTTAGTTTTCGGATTTACTTTTGAAATCCCTATTATCACGCTCCTGCTTATTATAATTGGTGTTGTCAGCACACAGACCTTGGTGGAAAAAAGACGATTTATTGTGGTGGGATGTTTTTTTATTGCCATGTTTGTGACACCACCCGATGCCCTATCAATGATTATGTTAGCTGTTCCAATGTGGCTGTTATTTGAATTAGGCTTAGCGGCAGGAAAATGGATAGAAAAATGATGACCGGACATAACTGAATAATAATAAAAAGAACATAAAAGAAGAAAATACTCTATGAGCAGCTTAAGCTGCTTTTATTTTTAATATATAAATCAATATTATATTTAATAAATCCGCAATATTAGCTTCACCTGACTGTCATATTCAACCGCTAATTTATTCCTGACTTTAAAACAACCAGACCTTAGTTATGGGAATAAAATAATGACAGATTACTTACCTTATGATGAAAATCAGGAATTGGATAATAATACATCAGATAATCATCATTTTCGGGATATTTTAGAACAATCCATTTCTCGTCGTGCTTTAATTGCCAAAACTGCAAGTGGGGCTGCAGCATTGGCCCTTGCATCCTCTCTGGCCGGATGTGGGGAAAGCGATAATAGCTCTTCTCTGCCGCCAACCGAGACTGTACCAAACCCGCCTGCTATTGACCCAAATGCAAAACCAGAGCAACTGAACTTTACACCAGTTGCTAAAAACTTGAATGATATCGTCACTGTACCAGACGGTTATGAAGCCAATGTCCTGTATGCACTTGGAGATTCTATTAATCCTGCATATTCAGACTGGGATGACAACAATATCCCGAATGGGCCAAGCTTTCAGTTTCGCTCTGGCGACTGCCATGATGGAATGAGTTTTTTTGGCTTAAATATCACTTCTGGCCGGTATGACCCGACTGTGTCTGAGCACGGTCTACTCGTTATGAACCATGAATATATCAATCCGACTTTTTTACATCCTCAAGGTCCAACCAAAGTTGATGGTCGCCGCCCTGAAGATGAAGTCATTCGTGAGACAAATGCACATGGTGTTTCAATCATTCATATCAAAAAAGACAATTCCAATCAAAAAATAGAAATTGTCAAAAATTCGATTTATAACCGTCGAATTACTGCCTCAACTGTCATGAGCTTTTCAGGCCCTGCGAGTGGATCTACTCTTCTATCTACACGCTTTTCACCAGGTGGAAAACTAACACGCGGTACGCATAACAACTGCGGCAACGGCTATACCCCATGGGGTACTTATCTCACCACTGAAGAAAACTTTATTGGTTACTTTGTCCGTAGCAAAACTGATGATGCTCATCGCTTACCGCAAGAAACGGTCGCTTTGGAGCGTTATGGTTTAAAAGCAGGTTCAAGCTCACGTTATGGCTGGGAATCTGCAATAGGTACAATTGAACCTCAGGATCTTTATGATCGATGGAGTGCAGATATTACTGCCGGTGATGCTAGCAAAGATTATCGTAATGGCCCCAATACTTTTGGCTGGATTGTAGAAATTGATCCATTTGATAGCCGACAAAATCCAGTTAAGCGTACAGCCTTAGGACGTTTTGCCCATGAAGACTGTCGTGCCAGTCGTGCTCGTGAAGATGATAACCTGGCTTTCTATATGGGCGATGACTCACGTGGAGAATATATATATAAGTTTGTTTCTGACTATAAATGGAGTGAAAACGACCGTAATGGTGGTTATGCAGTCGGAGATAAATATATGGATCATGGCAAGCTTTATGTTGCTAAATTCAATGCAGACGGGAGTGGTCAATGGATTGAGCTGAGTTATGGTATTAATGGTTTGAATGAGCTGAACAATATCTATCCTTTTAATTCCCAAGCAGATGTCGTGACCTTTGCTCGTCTAGCAGCAGATAGCGTAGGCGCTACTAAAATGGATCGTCCAGAATGGGTTGCAGTTAATCCTGAGAATGGAGAAGTCTATGTTACGCTCACTAATAACTCTAACCGCGGCACTACACATGCCTTAGATGCAGCCAATCCACGTAACTATAGCGATCCTGAGGGTGGCAAAGGTAATGTAAATGGTCATATTATCCGCTTACATGAAGATAAGGATACGACCACAGCCATCACATTCAAATGGGATATTTACCTATTTGGTGCTGAAGCTAAAATGGCACAAAATATTAATCTATCAGGTTTGAATGATAATAATGATCTGTCTTCACCAGATGGGATGTGGTTTGACCCTCGTGGTGTACTCTGGATTCAGACTGATGATGGTGCTTATACAGATACGACCAACTGTATGATGTTGGCTGCTTTACCTGGTAAGGTTGGAGATGGTACTCGAACAATCACATCTTCTGGTCAGGAAACTATTGTCGGTGCTCAAGTCTCAGATCAAACTTTACGTCGTTTCCTGACAGGTCCGAAAGGCTGCGAGATTACGGGGGTAACCATGACACCAGACTATAAAGCGATTTTCATTAATGTACAGCATCCTGGAGAAGATTCTCGAAGTTATGATAAGCCCACTAGTCATTGGCCTGCATCACAGACTAACTCGTCTGCCACTTCCCGGCCACGCTCTGCAACTGTAGTGATCACTCGTAAAGATGGTGGAACTATAGCTGGATAAATAACTGACTTATCTCAAAATGCTGGCTTGATGCTGGCATTTTTGTTTTTTTCAATCTTTTAAATTTCAAATTTTTTTAGATTTAAGAATGAACTAGTCAATAATAAGCATCTTGAGCAGTATCCTAAAAGTTATTAATTTTTTATAGGGAGGTTAATGAACCTATAAATTCTAATTTATAAAAAAACAATAAGTTAATGTAATAAATGATGTTTATCTAATCGTTAATTAATGAAGTAGACTTCAGGTGAACATAAGTTAAACGAAGTATACTAAACAATAACTTCATATATGTCAGAGGTGGATCAGGAAATTT
>NZ_DDLD01000021.1:0-24610 GCF_002339435.1 Acinetobacter sp. UBA2581
TTAAGTGGGGACTAAATTAAGGCTTATAGGATGAATTCATAATGTGTGTTCAGCGGACGCTTACAAAGGAAAGAGATTTTAGGTTTTAAAATCTCTTTTTTTATGGGTCATAAAGTTATGAGGCAACACCTTAAAAATAGTCAAAATAAAAATGTCGATAAAAGCAGCTGATATCTTTTGCTTTATGCCATTGTGAGGAATCTAAGGGTAATATTAGGTATAGTTCATAAGTCATTTCATTTAAGCATGCATAATCAATTTTCAGGCAATAAAAAAATTCGTGTAGTTTCAAACTTTTCTGAACTTGTTAATTCGCATTTTAAGGATGAGATGAATGCGATTTGCTGGTCTAGAAATTTAGCGGGCGATTTTGCCGAGATCGTGAATAAGCTTCATTTAGAGGAAAATATAACTGAAGTTTCAATTGATGATCTTATGACACTCCAGCTGTCAGAAAGCGGTCATCTGGCAAGAAAGATTGTCTTAGAAGATATACAGCGACTAACTGACTACGGCGCTTCCCCTTCACTCAATCTGCTTAAATGCTATGAACGGGATGATGAGCTTGATTTCATTACTACAGATGTCTATTCATTCCATGTTGACCGCTCACCGATTGAAATAGATACTTTCTTATGTACCTATCATGGCGCTGCAAGCGATATCTTGCCCAATGATCAGGTGGAACAAAAGATTCTGATTCCAGAAATCAGGGCAAAGCTGAAAGAATTATATGATGGCCCAGAAGCCGGATTTGAAGATTTTCTGGAAGAATATTTCTTTGATCTGCATTATCAACCTAAGCCTGATGCCAAACCTGTCAATTTAGGTCAAGGCCATCTTTGGCGATTGGCAGTAGATCATCCCACCCAACAGGCTCTACCATGTGTACATCGGGCTCCAGTTGAAAATGAGGGTGAATACCGATTGCTTTTGATTTGTTAAATTCGATACAAATCTTAAAAGTGAGAAAATCCACATTATCTTATTGTCATTTTTTTCATTTATATTCAAGCAAATTCTAATTGTCCAACCGAATGGTAAGTACGATTAAAATACACCAGGCTCTGATCCTGTTCGCTCCGTTGAATAGCAACCACTCGGCACATCAAGATACTGTGTGTCCCTACTTGTTAGATATTCTCGATTTCACAGTCAAAACTCACTAATGCATCGTCTAATACAGGTGAACCTGTTTTTAGCGGTGTCCAAGAACCTAATTGAAATCTTCGTTCAGAACTGAATTTGCTGGATGCGAATGCATTGGAAATCTGTTCGTGCTGTGGACCTAAGACGTTCACTGACAAAATTTTGTTCTCAATAAAATGCACATGTGATCGAGATGATTGATTCATACAGACCAGCAATGTCGGTGGCGTATCGGTCACGCTGCATACCGCAGATGCCGTAAAACAAAGATGAGATAAATTCACTATAGCCGAATTATTTGTATGAATACTTACTTAAAATTAAATAGGACAAAATACAGTTTCTCATTCAAACATTAATGTAGATCGACTTTTGTAAAAATAAGCTATCAAGTTAATTTTAAAGGCAGAAGTTATTGATATATTTTTACAGCTGGTTCTTAGCAATAGTACCTAGTTTGCATCTTTTATTTTAACAATACACAACTTCTGCGTATAAGAAGAACCGACATCGATATAGTGGCAATTATCAATTTGGATATGTTCTTTTACAATCGTATGACCCAGATAGATCTCATCGATATTTTTAACGGTTTCATAGCGATAAGAATGATTGCGAATTCTCCCTCTACCCCAAAGTGCATTGGTATATGCTGAAGTTAAGCCTGGAATTCTACTTTCACCTTTTGCAATTTTCTTTTTAAATATATTCCAGTCATTTAGCGCAATATCTGCGTGCAAAATGCCAATCTTTTTATGTTTTAGGTTTAGTTCAATGGCCAAAGGAAGTGCCGAAAAAATTTCACTGAGTTCATCCTGTTTTTTGGTAGATATATGTATATCTTGAATCCATGCATCGTCACGACCCTTAATACACATTTCCTCATGATTACCGCGAACGCAATAAAACCAGGGTTGACTAACCAATGAAACACATTCTAGATTTTCATTACCACGATCGACCAGATCTCCGGTACAAATCAGTAGATCTTTCTCAAAATTAAAATGAACTTTCTCCAGTTCTTGCATGAGCAAGCTGTAACAACCATGCAAATCCCCGACCACATATATGGCAGAGAAATCAGGTCCATCAATTACCTTAGTTAAAGTGTTCATAAATATCTTCTATAACCTGGAACCCTAGCTGCCAAACCTGAAGCAAAAGATGATTTTTAAATCATATCTTTTAATTTTAATGCCGTTTATAACTGGAAAGTAGTTATTTATACACTACTATTGACTGATTTTTATCTTCAAAAACCTTTGTAAGATATAAGAATATTCACATAATGTTAACTTTTGTATAAATATATTATTTTTTGTAAGTTTTGACTTACATAGATTGGAGCAAATACTCTATATCCTGATTCCTCAATTTTTGACATTATGTTTCACATAAAGAGTCAGCAAGGAAAGCTGATAATAATCGCATTACAACGATAATAAAGTCGAAAGACAGCGAACTTACTGGGATGGTAAGTGATAAAAGTAGAGACTACAGCCGCTAAGCCTTATAGTTTTGGGAGAGACTATAAGGCTTTTATTTTATTAGTATCTAATTATTTATTGATTCGGTGATACTCGCCAAATGACGTTCCTTACATCATCAGCAACTAATATTGCGCCTTGGACATCTGTAGTCACACCCACAGGTCGGCCAAATGCATCTCCATTTTTGCTTAAAAATCCGGTCAGAATATCTTGAGGCTGCCCAGAAGGCTGACCATTTTGAAATGGCACAAAAATAACTTTATAACCGCTATGAGGTTTCCTGTTCCAAGAACCATGCTGGCCAATAAGTGCTCCATCACGATATTGAGGCATTAAATTGGCTTTATAAAATGTTAGTCCCAAAGAGGCAGTATGATTCCCCAATGCATAATCTGGCTTAATTGCCTGTGCGACCAATTCAGGCTTTTGTGGTTTTACTCGTGTATCTACATGCTGGCCATAATAACTATAAGGCCAGCCATAAAAAGCACCATCTTTAACCGAAGTCATATAATCAGGAACCAGATCATTACCCAGCTCATCGCGCTCATTCACTACAGTCCATAAGGCTCCACTCTGAGGCTGCCAGTCCATGCCATTGGGATTACGCAGGCCTGTAGCAAACGGCCGGGCTTGACCTGTAGAAAGTTCCAATTCCATGATCAGGGCGCGTCCTTCTTCCTGAGCTATGCCATTTTCAGCCACATTACTATTGGAGCCTACCGTAATGTAGAGCTTCGTGCCTGCAGGATTGGCAATAACATTTTTCGTCCAGTGATGATTTAAAGGGCCTGCAGGCAAGTCTAATACATTAGTTCCTTTTTCTTTGATCTGGGTCATACCTGGCTGATAAGAGAATCGCACTAAAGCATCTGTATTTGCGACATAAAGCATATTACCCACTAAGGTCATTCCAAACGGCGAGTTTAAATTTTGCAGAAATACCGTTTTCTGGTCAGCAATGTCGTCTTGATTACTGTCACGCAGCAGGCTAATACGGTTGGCGCTTGGATAGGATGATCCTGCTCTTCTCATCACCATTTTCATGATTTTACCTTTAATCCCTTTACTGTCTTCAGGCTTAGGTGGAGCATCAGTTTCAGCTACGAGTACATCTCCATTCGGCAATACATATAACCAGCGCGGGTGTTGAAGGCCTTGTGCGAATGCTTGCACTTTTAAACCTGGTGCTGGCGTCGGCATGACACCTTCAGGCCAACCTTTTGCAGGGGCAATGTTGACGACCGGAAACAGTCTTGATTTTGGTTCAGGTAAAGACGGCTGGGAGCCATAACTATCTGTTGCAGGTGTTTTGGATGAAACTGTACAGCCGGTAAATGCCAATATGATTACGGTACTTAAGGCTGATAGGAGAAATTGAGCCGCCATGGTATTTCCTTGCTTTTTGTTTTTATCTCTCCCATTTTAAAAGGTGGTTGAAGTTGTAATGATATAGTTCTTGTAGTTTCTGGTTGTGGATTGATTGCCATAAATATACTAGTGACACAAGCTGTCCAAAGCATAGAACACGGTCTAATTTTTTACTTATATTCACTCCAACCTTTAAATAAATGGCCATGCAATACTTAATAAAAGTAAAAGTCCTAATACAGCACAACTGATTTGCCAGAAACGTAAAGGATCACGTTCAATAATGGTAGGGGCTTTGGATTTTAATAATTCCTTGGATGGGTGTTCCAGATCATGGATCAATTCAGTCAATGCCTCATAACGATACATTGGCTCGATACTCAGAGCCTTTTTTAGAATCTGGTCTAACCAAAGTGGTAAATCTGGCCGATATTTTTGAATGGAATGATATTGAACTTTCTTCAGCTGCTTCAGCGTATTACAACGAGCCAAATCTGTACCATAAGGAAGCTGTTTAGTCAGTAAATAATAAGCCATTGCCGCCAAAGAAAATTGATCAGACTGCACGGATGGTGAATGTTCAATGAAATATTCAGGTGCCATAAATGCCAAGGTACCAAGTGGCCGATTCACATGTTTAGGATTAATTTCGACTAAACCTCGTACAGCAGTTGAACCATAATCAATCAGTTTGACTTTAAGTGTATTATCAACGTTTAAGACCATGATATTTTCAGGACGTACATCTTGATGCAACATTTCCAGTCGGTGCATTGCATTTAAGGCCAATGCTGTTTGCTGCAAAATAGGGAGAATATCTTCCATCTGCAAAGGCTTTTTCTGTTGATGCAGCCAGCGATCTAAGGTTTCTCCCTGCAAATATTCATAACTCTGGAATAAATATTTTTTCTCTGATTGATGCGTATAACATTGCAGCAGATTTTCGTGCTTAAGACGCTTTGAAACCCAGTCTTCAAGTTGAAACTGTTCAACAGCCTGTTCATCTTGTTGTAAATCTACTGCCAGAGTTTTAATCACTAGCGGTTGCCGATCATGATCGTGTGCCAAATACAGGCAGCTGCGGTGATTTTGGTGCAGGATTTTGTCAATGGCATAGCCTTCAAATGCTTCACCTTTGCTGAGCTGGGGTGGAAAGACATAATCCTGGTGCATATAAGACTGATCTGGTTCAGGCAACTGCTCAATACGGAGCACTTGAAGACTTAAATTATCATCACTGCCCTGTTTTAAAGCCTGTTCAACCAGGAATTTGGCAAGCTGATTTAAGTGATCTGCTGCTAAGGTGAAATCTAATAATTGTTGGTCTGTAACAAACTCATAAACCCCATCAGTCATGAGTAGAAAGACATCTTTTTCTTTTAGTTCAATGCTTTGATAATCAATTTCAATACGATAATCCACGCCTAAGGCACGACTGAGATAATGTTCTGTCGAAGACAGACAGACGCGATGATCATGGGTTAATAATTCAATTTCACCATCTCGGATTCGATAAATACGACTATCACCGACGTGAAAAATATGCGCCTGATGCTGCTTTAAAATAAGTGCGGATAAGGTACAGACATAGCCCCGATCTTTATCGAAACGTCCCTGACTTTGTTGAGTTTGTGCATATAACCATGAATTAGTGGCACGAATCACCCGTGCTGCTGAAGTCTGAGTACTCCAGGCATCCGAAGTCGAATAATAATCAGAGAGAAAACTGCTAACGGCTGTTTCTGCGGCAATGTGACTGACATTGCTACTACCGATCCCGTCGGCAATCGCACAAGCTATACCTTTTTGCTTCAGTACATGACCTTCTGGTAAAAAGATGCCATAAAAATCCTGATTCTGATCTTTATTACCAGCCGTAGAATATTGTCCAATAGCGACTTTTAATGTTTTTTTCATATTGAAAACTCAAAAAGGGATCATATTGATCCCTTTAAAAATGATTCATTATTAGAATTCTTTTTTCGCGCCAGTACGTACATGTGTGGTGTAAAGTGCCAGACCTGTTAAGGCTAAACCACCAACCAGATTACCTAAAGCAACCGGTAATTCATTCCACAGGAAATAATCTGCAATCGAGAAGTCACCACCCATCATCATGGCAAATGGGAACAGGAACATGTTTACCACTGAATGTTCAAAGCCCATGGCAAAGAACAGCATCACTGGCATCCACATTGCGATGAACTTGCCACTCACCGTAGTTGACATCATTGCGCCAATCACACCTAAAGACACCATCCAGTTACACAGCATGCCGCGAATAAAAATAGTCATCCAACCTGAGAAACCATAAGCCGCATAACCCAAGGTCCGGTCTTCACCGATATGAGAAATTTTTTCACCAACGGGATTTGGATCAGTTGCAAAGCCCATGGTATAAACCACAGCCATCAGGACTGCAACGACTAAACACCCAGTAAAGTTACCTAAAAATACCAGCCCCCAGTTTTTTAAAATGCGTGCCCAGGTAACGCCAGGACGTTTATCCAGCCATGCCAGCGGTGTCAATACAAATACCCCAGTCAGCAAGTCATAGCCCAATAAATACAACATGCAGAAGCCAACAGGAAACAGTAATGCGCCAATCAGTGGCACACCAGTTTGCACTGCAATCGTAATTGCAAATACGGCTGCCAAGGCCAAAATCGCACCTGCCATAAAGGCACGAATCAGAACATCACGGGTTGCCATATGAAGCTTGGATTCACCCGCATCTACTACTTTTTTTGCAAACTCCGCAGGAGCAAGATATGCCATGTTGTCGCCCTCTTTTTCAATATACGGACCTGTTTTTCGAAAAAAAGACGCCTAAGATCACTGAAGACCTTAGGCGCCGTTGCCTTGAATATTAGAACAGGTAATGGTGAATGGCGTCGTTGCCATGTATATCGAAACAGAAGCAAAAGCTGTGCCATAAATAATAACAATCGCTTAAATATTCATTTTTTATTTAGCATGAACTCTACAGTGCTATTGGCATGATATCTGCATTATCCATTCTGCATACATTCATTTGAGAATAATTTGGAGAGGATTATGATTACCCATCGTCAACAAGTAACTGACATGATCATTTCAGCGAAAGTTTTAAAGTCAATTAAGTGGTCAGATGTTGCCAAAGAGATTGGTCTTTCTAAAGAATGGGTAACCGCTGCATGTTTAGGTCAGATGGCGTTTAATAAAGAGCAGGCAGAAAAGATTGGTCAGATTTTTGGCTTAAGTGATGAAGCCGTTGCATGGCTACAGATCGTGCCATATAAAGGTTCCCTGCCAACCAGCGTACCGACCGATCCTTTAATTTATCGTTGGTATGAAGTGGTGAATGTATATGGTTCTACCATTAAAGAACTGATTCATGAAGAATTCGGTGACGGTATTATGAGCGCGATTGATTTTAGTATGGATATTCAACGCGAAGAAAATCCGAATGGCGACCGCGTCAATGTCGTATTGTCTGGCAAGTTCTTGCCTTATAAAACTTATTGATCAATTCCATTTATAAAAAGCCATCAATGTGATGGCTTTTCTTTATTTCATTTTTCTTTTTATATTTGAGCATTAATCGCATTCTATACATGAAAAACATTTAGCAAATACTTTATAAATTTAAAATTAATATGAAATCAATAATTTAAATATTATTTTACTGAAATGAATCGTTTTTATTTTAAGCAAAATCTTAATCCCTTCTTTTAATCTGCTTTAACTGCAAAGTATTCCTCTATCAATGAGTATTTTTTAATTTAAATTTCCTATCGTATTTAGATTGATTTAAAAATATCTAATCAATAACATTAGCGATAATTATTATCATTTACATTCATTAAAATGTTTTATACCAATCATCCAACTTTCAAGCTATCTTTGCTCAGTTTTGCTATTTTGATGACCCAGCAAAGTTTTGCAGAAAATAGTCAGCAGCTTCCTACCATCACGATAGTCACTGATGCAGCACAAACAACAGAAAGCTCTGAACAGACTAAAAGCTATATTATTCAAAATTCTGCAACAGCTTCTAAACTAAATATTCCTCTTAAGGAAACGCCACAAACAGTGAATGTAGTGACGCGTCAACAATTAGATGACTTTGCACTGGATAATACCCGTGATGTACTCCGTAACTCACCGGGGATCACTGTAAGTAACCAGGAGACCGAACGAACTTCCTATCTATCACGTGGTTTTGAAATCTCAAACGTATTGGTAGACGGCGTTGGGATTCCGCTTGAAGGCTATAACTACAATAATGACAATCCAGACAGCTTTTTATTTGACCGTATTGAGATCGTTAAAGGTGCAAATGCCTTAAATAATGGTATTGGCGATCCGGGCGCTACCATTAATATGATTCGAAAACGCCCTACTCAGGAGCTTCAAGCCGCGTTTAATACCAGTTATGGTTCATGGAATACCCAACGTTATGAAGCAGATGTTTCCTCTCCCCTGACACAGGATGGAAAAATCAGAGGCCGAGTATTTGGCTATCAGCAGACAGGTGATAGTTATCTGGATCACTATGAACTCGAAAAAAATGGCATTGGTGCAGTTGTTGAGGCTGACCTGACTGATTCGACCTTAGTAACTGCTGGTTATACCGAAACGAATCATAATCCAAATGGTGTCAATTGGGGTTCCAATCCTTTAATCAATACTGAAGGTGAACAGTTAAGCTATTCAAGAAATTATAATTACAGTCCGGACTGGGCCTACTGGGACAGTAATATTAAAAACTATTTTGCCGAGATCGAACAACAACTTGGTGCTGATTGGAAAGCTAAACTGAGTTATGAGGAAAAACGGACTGACCGGGATTCAAAACTTTTATTCCTGTCCGGTAAACCTGGTGCTGACGGTACTTCAGGTATTTTCTTATATCCAGGCATGTATATTGATGACAATAAAGAACAACAAGCCAGCCTGAGTTTTAGCGGCACCTATCCGCTTTGGGGACAACGCCATGAAGCCTCATTGGGCTATGTCTGGGCCAAAAATCGTCTGGATGAATTGGGTTATGCTGGCAGCTTTGTCAATCCGCTGACCACAGATTTAGCCAGCTTTACACCCGAAGAACCAAGCTGGGATATGTCGAAAACCAGTGGTGAAATGCATATCCGGCAGAAGAACCAGAGCCTTTATGCTGCGACCCGACTGCATCTGAATGATGATCTGAAACTGCTTTTAGGTGTGAACTACGTTCAGGCTGAAAGCAGTGGCAGTAGTTATGGAAAAGATACTGTTTATGATGAAGATAAAGTTTTACCCTATGCCGGTCTGACCTATAATTTTAGCCCTGAATATACAGGCTATCTGAGTTATACCTCAATTTTCCGTCCGCAAACCACCAAAGCAGATGATGGCAGCATTAATAAACCGATCGAAGGTGAAAGCTATGAAGTCGGAGTCAAAGGTTCTTGGCTAGATGACAAGCTTACCGCCAGCATGGCTGTGTTCAGAACGGAGCAAAGTAATTATCCGCTTCGTGATTCTGATGGTATCCCGACTTTACGCACAACTCAGGTCAGTGACCTGCGTTCCCAAGGCTACGAGTTTGGCCTGGCGGGACAACTGACCGACCATTTTAACTTAAGCTTTGGTTATACCCAGTTTAGCCTGAAAGATCTGATCAATGGCGGTGATGCGCGTACCTTCAATCCAACCCAGTCTTTTAATCTTTTAACTACCTATCAGGTGCCACAACTTCCAAAACTGAAACTGGGCCTTGGTGTGCAGTGGCAGGATCAAACCTATCTGGATGTGCCTGAAGCAACCACCAATGGAGTGATTACCCAGAAAGCTGGAGTCATTGAACAGGATGCCTATGCGCTTGTGAATCTGATGGCCAGTTATGAACTCAATGATCACATTACTTTGCAGGCCAACGGGAATAATCTGACCAATGAAAAATACTTATTTAATTTCCCGAATCAGCAAGGCTTCTATGGTGCACCGGCAAATTACAGTGTGGCCGTAAAATTCAAATATTAATTTTTCGCTTGAGCTTTGAAAGAATATTCGGAGCTCATTTTCTTATATGCAAACAATAATCAGGCAGAATTCATGAAAAAAATCATTACTTTGACAATTGGACTGTCAATGACCCTTTCTACTCAGGCCCATATGCTTTGGCTAGAACGTGCTTCAGATGCAAAAACACATGCATTCTTTGGTGAATATAGTGAACAGCTCAAAGAGACTCAAGAAGGTGCCTTAAAGTCATTCAGCCAAGCAAAAGCGATTCAGACTAAAAAACAATTTAGTCCCCAACTACACCAGGATCATCTGGTCTACTCTACAAAAGATCAAGCAGATGTAGAGCTCCATCATGAACTGATCTATGGAGAATCATTGCTGAGCTATCATGCCAAATCCGGTAGACAAAACTTGAAAGCAGAGTCCGAACTGGATATTGTCCCAACCCAGATCAACAGCAATACATTTACGGTACTGTATCAGGGTAAACCCGCTGCGGATGTCAAAGTGACTGTCTATTCCCCACAGCACTGGCTTAAAAACTATACGACCAACAAGCATGGCCAAATTAATATTGCTACGCCATGGAAGGGTCAATATGTACTAGAGGTGAGTCAAGAAGTAGACAAGACAGGAAAATTAAATCAGCAAGTGTATAAGAAACAGTACCTGGTCACTACTTTAAGCTTCGTGCATTAAGTTACCTCAATATTTATTTATACAGATTCATATAAAGGCTTTTCCATGATTCCTACCCTTCAGCCACTTGCTATCCTGTATCGATTAGGCATGAGCTTTGGTATTGGTTATTTATGTAGTTATCTGATTGCTCTCGATCTGGCCTATTTTTTACAGGCGAGTTTACCTAAAGCTGAATCGGTTTATCTGGCTGCCTTTATTGCCCTCATTTTTTATGTCTGTTTTGTGATTGGAATCTTCTGTATCCAAAGTCTTAAAACACTTTCAGTCTATAGCCTGATTCCTCTCATTGTTTTATTTGTCATTTCCCGCTTCATAGGTTAAACCATGCATAAATCTGTCCGTCAATCTATGGCATGGCTACATTCATGGCTAGGTTTAAGTTTTGGCTGGCTCCTCTTCGCGATCTTTTTAACAGGTGCGGTCACTTATTATCGCCATGAAATTACAATGTGGATGCAGCCACACTTTGCCACGATGCAGGTTAACCAGGAAATTGCTTTAAAAACTGCTTATAGCTATTTACAGCAACATGCACCTGATGCACAGAACTGGTATATCGGGGTAGCGAATCAGGATTTACCGGTTAATAAAATTTATTGGCAAACTGCAGAGGGTGCTTATCAACTTAAAACCTTGGATGCTATGACAGGTAAGGAATTAACGCTTTCGGCTACACAGGGCGGAGATTTTTTCTATAATTTTCATTTTCAGCTCTATGGTATGCCCTACACCATTGGTCGGCTGATTGTGACGATTGCTGCCTTTATCATGTTACTGACTCTAATTTCAGGAATCATTACCCATAAAAAAATTCTGACCGACTTCTTTACTCTGAGAGCTTTTAAAGGACAACGTTCCTATCTGGATTTTCATAATGTCAGTTCCGTCATTGCGCTACCGTTCTTTTTAACTATGACTTTTACTGGACTGGCTATTTTCTTTTATATTGTTTTGCCTTCTGGCATGAAGCAGCTATATCCAGAAAATCCATTTCAATATTTTGAAGAAATCCGAACCAAAAATGTGCTTGCTCCCTCTGCTGTGCCCATTAAAACGGAGATGTTACCGATTGAACATTTTATCACTACGGCGCAGCAGCACTGGGGAAAATCAGAATTTGACAATATTACCGTGAAGCAGCCGAATACCCAGCTGGCAAAGATTACCTTAACTGAATTGAAAGATCATTCTATTACCCGCAATCAGGCACAACTCGTATTAAATGCGACGACGGGCAAATTTCTTGAAAACACTCGTAATGACAGTGCAATTGCTACCCTGAATGCCGGAGTATATGGTTTGCACATGGCACGTTTTGCTGAACCTGTTTTACGTTTAGCCCTATTTTTCTCAGGCATATTAGGCTGTGCCATGATCGCTTCCGGATTATTGCTCTGGAGCCTGAAACGGCAGATGCAGAAAAAATCGGATCGTTTTCACTTTGGATATTATCTGGTGAATCGTCTGAATATCACCATGATAATTGGTTTACCTATTGCCATGCTGGCTTATCTTTATGCAAACCGTTTAGTTCACATTCCTGTAGGCACAACAAATTATGAAATCTATATCTTCTTTGGTATTTGGCTGAGTAGTTTTATCTTGGCCTGTTTAACGCCACAACAGCATTTATGGAAAACGCAGCTTAAAATTCTCATCTGTGCCGCTTTTATGCTTCCATTCATCGACCTATATTATTTATGGTCTCAGCATTATCTGGATTCTTTTGCAAACTATTGGCTGTTTTTGCGTATCGATCTGATGCTCTGGATCTTGGCACTTCTCGCTTACTTCCTACATCAGAAAATTACACCTATCCAGCAAAAAGCTGTTCATAAAATTCAGGCCAAGCTTAAAACTGCACAGCAGGAGTCTTCTTCATGATATGGATGGCAATAGTAGGACTGATCTGGATGGCCTGTTTTGGTTTTTATGCAGTGAGTGAAAAACAGATTTTAAAAACCAGACAATCTCGATATTCTTTTCTTGTGAGTTATCCGGTCATCGTTAAATTGATCTCAGGCAGTCTTTTACTATTGGTATTGTCCCTTTTACGAACTCAATTCAGTAGTAGTATTAGCTTTATGGCACTTTGGGTTTTTATAAGTCCAATCGTATTTATATTTATTCTGAAGATGAATAATTTAAAACAAAGAAAAATTTAAAAGTTTATAAAGGCCTTAAGAATAAGATATAACTGAGTATATGAGGCGAAAAAATGATTTTTCCGCCTCATAAATATTAGCTTATATACATATCTGTTTAGAACATCATTCTTAAACCGATTCCATAACGCCAGCCCTGTTCAGAATCAGATGCGTCCTGCCATGAGGTTTGCTCATTACCCTTGGAATATTCATAAGCAATATCAAGATAAGGCATGATCTTTTTATTGATTTCATAACGAGTTTCCAGACCGAATGCCGCATGACTTATTCCAGTCTTTTTGGCATTGGCTGCTTTATCCTTCAGAATGAGGTCAACTTCAAAATAAGGCTGCAAAATCAGTTTTTGTGTGAGTAGCAGATCACGTTCTGTTTCCAATTCAAGCCCGATAAAATCATCTTCACCAAGATACAGATGTGTATTGGTTTCAAAGAAATACGGCGCCAGTCCATGGAATCCAAACACTGCATCTACATGTTCACTATCTTGCCCAGCATTAGGCTGCCCCAAACTTTCCTGACGATAGCGAAGACCCGCCTGAGCATCCCAGAAATCTGAAATATTCCGGCTATACAGAGCTTGGACTGCATATTCTGTTGTTCTGGATTCTTGTTTGTCAGCTTTGAGTTTAATGAACAGTTTATTTTCATCCGTGCCAATCCGAAGCTCATTCTCAGACTGTAAACCTCCCTCACCTTCTGAATTTTTGATCCATGTATTGTCCAGTTTGACCCACGTATAAATTTGCCCTCCATGTTCCTTGCGATGATCATGCTCATTGGAATAGGTTGAAGCTGAATCTGGAATTAAATTTTCAGCAACTTCCAGTGCTACTGAAGTTAAATGATGCTCTGACGATTGGAGTGATTGTTGATGATGCATCGAATGATCAGCATGCTGTTGAGAACTTTCTTCAGCAAAAACAGCCATATTTCCCAACGCCAATACACTAGCCAAAACAGGTTTCAAACAAAGATTAATGGTGCGCATGAGCATCTCCTTGTTTTTCTGCTGGTTTTGGCATGTGATGATTGGAATGATCTTCTCGCACAGTATCCTGAGTCGAAACGCCATTTTCCTGAACATTTGCTACAATCAGTTTATTCATCATGCCGGCAGTCATGTGATACAGCAGATGACAATGAATCGCCCATTCACCTAGTTCATCTGCAGTCAGCAAAGTCGTAACGGTTTTTCCAGGTGGGACAATCACTGTATGTTTATTCGACATATCTATTGCAGACTGGCCATTTTCGAGCTGCATGAACATGCCATGTAAATGCATTGGATGTGCCATCATACTGTCATTGATAAATTTCAGCCTGATCCGTTCCCCAAACTTCACTTTAAGCGGCTCTGCTTCATTAAATTTCTTGCCATTCATGGTCCAGATATACCGTTCCATGGTGCCGCCTAAACGAATCACCAATTCACTTTCTGCTTCGCGAGTATCTTTTTGCGGAGTTAAAGATTTGAGATCGCTATATTGCAAAGCTTTATGCCCTACCGGTGTAGAGGCATTAGCCCAGCCGTAAACTGGTTGCTGCGTAGAAGTTTTGGCATCTTTTTCATGTTGCCTATGCCCGGTCATATTTGTGTGATTCACATCATCCAAAGCGGATGAAGTATCTGAATGCTCGGCATGATTATCTTCCCCTTGCTCGATCACTTTGGCTGATACATGCTGCTTATACCCCATCATCGTATGTTCAGTATCTTTTTTGACATTTATGTCATGACTAGCATGATTCTGATGATTCATCTGCTCGTGTTCTTCACCCTGCATGTTGCCATGTCCCATATCTTCCATGGTCAATAAGGCACGAGGACGGGATATAGGTTTGTGTATGGCATGATGAACTGGCTTTAACTCATTCTGTAAGCTGCCAATCGCAAAACCAGAACGGTCAATCGATTCAGCTTCAATCTGATAGTGTTCCGCAGCGGGCTCCACAATCACATCATAGGTTTCTGCGGCACCAATGCGGAATTCATCGACAACTACAGGTTTGACAGGCTGCCCGTCTGCACTGACCACTGTCATTTTTAACTGTGGAATACGCACATCGAAAAATGACATGGCAGAGGCATTGATAAAACGCAGTCGCACTTTTTCATTCGGTTTAAACTGTGCCATCCAGTTCTGTTCAGGCGTTTTTCCATTCACCAAAAAGGTATAGCCGGTTACATCAGACAGATCGGTTTTCAGCATGCGCATCTGATTCCACATTTTGCGATCATTCCAGGTGGCTTTAAGCCCTTCCCGTTTGATTTGCTGAAAAACATCGCCCAGAGTTTCACGCTGATTTTGATAATACTCGGCAGATTTTTTTAAATTATTCATGATCTGCTGGCCGGACTGCTCATGAAATTCTGAAAGCATGACCACATAATCACGTTCGGTCTGCTCATGTGCAGGAACTTCCGCCTGGTTTTTGGGATAGATCACAAAGGCGCCATAAAGGCCGTCCTGTTCCTGACCCTTGGAATGGGCATGATACCAGTAGGTTCCACTCTGACGAATTTTAAAGCGATAGACAAATTCCTGATTAGGTGCAATGCCCTGAAACCCGTTAAAACCCGGGACACCATCCATCAGGCCGGGTAGCAATAAACCATGCCAATGAAGAGAACTTTCTTTATTTTTTAGTTTGTTTTTAACGCGAATAATCGCCTCATCACCTTCCTCAAATTCCAGTAAAGGTGCAGGAAATTTTCCATTCACTGTAATACGTTGTACCGTTTTACCGGTGAGATTGACTGGACCTTCTTCAATAACCAGCTGATATTCTTTTACAGCAGCAAATAATGAAGACGAAATCACTAAACTTAAGCCCAATAACAGGCTTTGACTAATTTTAATCGACATAACTTAATCCTTGATTTATTAAAATATAAATAACGAGGATTAAGCCTTAGGTGGGCGCAGTATTTCCTGCCAATACCCGGCAAGGTGCTTGGCTTGATAACTAGAGATAAAAGTGGTTTCTAAGGCATGAATCTCAGGGAGAGTTAACTTCGAAATTTCCACATCGATCCAGCTACTCAGGTTATGGCAAGAGCTATAAATACAATCCGGACAGTCATCTTTGTGCTCGTTTAAGTCGGAGTGGCAATCCATGTCCTGACTCATATCATGAGCAGAACCATGCATAGCTTGATGCTGGCTATGTAACTTCTCTATTTTTGCCATTTCCTGACAATGGGAACTCATCTGCTTGGCTGACGTTTCCAGATGCATCGTTTTTACTGAAGCAACAGACATGCCGCTCCAGCCTACGGCGAAGACCATAAGCATCACAAACCAGATCTGTTTAAAGAACTGTCTGAGCACGATGCACCCTGAAAATATAAAAATGAGTTAACCCAAATAGCATAGGGTGGAATATTAAAATTCGCAAACTTTATAAGCGCTTAATTTAAAGATTAATATTCTGTTCCTGATAAATTGATCACTTCTTAAAATAATTTAGCGGCAGCTTCAAATAAGACACACCATTGTTTTCTGGCATTGGAAACTGTCCTCCATTCATATTGATCTGGATCGCAGGCAAAATCAGTCTAGGCATACTTAGACCCGCATCACGCTGCTCTCGCATCTGTACAAATTCAGATTTGCTAATCCCTTCACGGATATGAACGTTTTGCTGTTTTTGCTGCTGAATCGTCGTTTCACATTGATATTCATGACGTGACTCTGGCAAATAGTCATGACATAGAAATGCCCGGGTACTTTCCGGGAGTTGAAATAGCTTGTGAACAGAATCATATAAAACAGAGGCACTGCCATTTGGAAAATCACAACGAGCCGTGCCATAGTCAGGCATAAACAGTGTATCCCCTACAAAGACGGCATCACCAATCACATAGCTTAAACAGGCAGGTGTATGGCCTGGCGTAGGAATATTATAAACTTCCAGTTCGCCAATCTTGAAATGCTCACCATCTTCAAACAGATAGTCAAAAGGCTGATGCGCATTGATCTGTTTCATGTCCACATGATAAATCTCGGCAAAAGTTTCCTGCACCAGCGAAATTTTCTTACTGATTGCAATCTTGCCGCCTAATTGCTGTTTCAGATATGGGGCGGCTGTCAGATGATCAGCATGAACATGGGTTTCCAGAATCCATTCCACGGTCAAACCTTGTGATTTTACATAGGCAATCATCTGATCGGCATGCTCGGTCGATGTGGTGGCAGACGCAGCATCGTAATCCAGCACGCTATCAATAATGGCACATTGGGCAGTTTGAGGATCACTCACTACATAACTAAAAGTATTGGTATTTTTATCAAAAAATGCTTTGACGTGTGACTGCTGTGTCATATTTATACTCCTGCCCATTTACGGTGAATCCAGACCCCAAGCATCATAGCTGCGATAAAATACAAGGCTTGATAATGTCCCAAACCAATCAGGGTAAAACTGGGTGCCGGACAAATGCCTGCAATTCCCCAGCCGATACCAAATAATAAACTACCCGACAGCAGTTTAGGGTCAATCTTTTGATGCTTTGGTAAATCAATGGATTCATTAAATAAAGTGGTTGGATTTGGATTATGTTTAGCTTTCTGGAAAGGAATAAAAGCCACCAGAATAGCCCCCATCATGACAAAGGCAAGGCTGGCATCCCAATCCCCAAACAGATCCAGAAAATCCAGAACTTTTTCAGGATTAGACATGCCTGAGAGCATTAAGCCGACTGAAAACAGGCCACCAAATAGAAAAGCGAATAGATTTTTCATTTAGATAGCTCCAACCAGATGACGAACAACATAAACCGTGATAAATCCCGCCAGCATAAAAGACCCGGTCGCAACAAAGGAGCGATTTGACAGACGGCTAATCCCACAGATGCCATGCCCACTGGTACAACCTGAGCCTAAACGTGTACCAAAACCGACCAGCAAACCGGCAATGACCATCATCCATGGGCTGGCATTCAGCTCAATTTCTGGCTGAAACAAAACGCCGTAGATAAATGGAACTATAAATAGTCCTGCTAAAAACCAGACCGCAGGAGTTTTGAAAATCGTCTTTCGATTAAGTACTTGCCCAACCAAACCACTCACGCCCGCAATATGGCCATTGACATACAGATAGCCGACCACTGAAAGACCAAGCAGTAATCCACCGAGAAACGCTGCCAAAAAGTCATGCATGAGCATATCCCACTTACAATATATATTTTTATATTATATAATTAAAAATATTAATCAAGACAGTTTTTGAATATTGCGTGACTAATACAAATACAGGTTTTTATATGACAGCAGATGAATCTCAGACACGTATTGATTTTTCTCAGGCTCA
Organism: Acinetobacter sp. UBA2581; assembly: GCF_002339435.1. NCBI lineage: Bacteria > Pseudomonadati > Pseudomonadota > Gammaproteobacteria > Moraxellales > Moraxellaceae > Acinetobacter > Acinetobacter sp. UBA2581. Next base: position 18,185 of record NZ_DDLD01000021.1, read on the forward strand.
TGTGGTGAGCGAGCGCTTAAAAGTGTTGTCGAATTCTGACCGTCTGAAAATTCTATGTGTACTGGTCGATAGTGAAATGAATGTACAACAGATTGAGCTACAAACTGATATTCACCAACCTACTCTCTCGCAACAACTTACCGTACTCCGAAAAGCCGAAATGGTCAGCACGCGTCGTGAAGGTAAACAGATTTTTTATCAGCTTTCCGACCCCAAATTACTCACCCTGATGCAAACCTTATATCAGCTTTATTGCAAGGCTTAAGTGATAAGAAAAATCTTCATTTATCTATAATTGAAGAATAAAACTTCTTAAATATTTAAAAGTTAAGTATTTTCAGGAATATCTGCTGGAGATGTTTTGGTATCACTTTGAATCAGACCGTCAACTTACTTGATAGTGCGGTCACAACTAACAGACAAGCGCGGATCATGAGTCACCAGCAAAATGGCACAGCCCTGTTCCTTATTTACCTTACGAAACAGTTCAAAAACTTCAGACGCGGTCTGGGTATCCAGGTTCCCAGTTGGTTCATCGGCCAGTAACAAGGCAGGTTCTGTAATGAGGGCCGAGCAATTTCTTAAAAAGAAACCCGATATTTCATTCTAGAAGTCGACTTTAAATAACTCGAACATACAGTTTTAAAGTGTCAATTTAAGCTAAATGTATAAATGCTAAATCTTGCACAGGTTCTGTTATGAAATGTTGAGTCTAATTTAATCCCAACTAAAAGCTCCTAATATATTTTTTCATCAAGAGCAATCAAGGAAAAAATATGAATAACTATCCTGAAACTCCAGCTTCAACTGAAACCCAGGCTCATCAACCGGGTGACCAGACTAAAATGGATCCTACCCCGGAAGTCATTAAAGAAAATTATAAAGGTAGCGATAAATTAAAAGGCAAAGTAGCACTCATTACAGGTGGTGACAGCGGGATCGGTCGCTCTGTATCAGTATTGTTTGCCCGTGAAGGTGCCGATATTGCCATTTGCTATCTGGATGAAGACCGAGATGCGCTTGATACCAAAAAAATGGTTGAAGCAGAAGGACGCCGTTGCCTGTTGATTCAATGCGATTTACAGCATCCTGATGAAATCAAAAAAATGGTTGAGCAGACCCTTCAGGAATTTAAAACCATTAATATTCTGGTAAATAATGCAGGTGTACAGTATCCGCAGGACAGTATTACTGATATTTCTCCAGACCAGTTATTCAAGACCTTTAATGTCAATATCCTGTCCATGTTTCATCTAACTCAGGCGGTGCTTCCGCATATGCAGGCAGGTGACAGTATTATTAATACGACCAGCATCACCAGCTATCATGGGCATGACACGTTGATAGACTATTCGAGTACCAAAGGCGCGATTACTTCTTTTACCCGTAGCTTATCTACCAATCTGGCGAAAAATAAAACCGAAATTCGTGTGAATGGTGTTGCACCAGGCCCAATCTGGACACCACTCATTCCAAGTAGCTTTGATGAAGAACAACTGGAAGATTTTGGTAAACAGACACCAATGGGACGTATGGGACAACCGAGTGAGGTCGCTCCTGCCTATTTATTTCTGGCCAGTGAAGAAGCCAGCTATATTTCAGGTCAGGTCATTCATGTAAATGGCGGCAGTATTATTAACGGCTAATCAAAGTTTGAAAGTAGATAGCGGTCTTTTAGATCGTTATCTACTTTTTTATTAATTATTTGATATGTTTTAGATTCAGACACCTTTTAAAGGACAGAATTTGATGAATATCAATAAAATTCATCTTAAAGCTATAAAACAATTCAAACAAATCCTGACAGATGATTACCCGCGCCAAAATCATCCCTTGTTATAGTAATTTCAGACCCTACCTGATGAGGATAGTAAAATGTCTAGAGGTGATAAATCGGCTTATACCGAAAAGCAAAAACGGCAGGCTAAGCATATTGAAGACAGTGAAAAAGATCGTGGTCGTTCTGAAGACGAAGCAGAACGTATTGCCTGGTCGACTGTGAATAAGCAGGACGGCGGTGGCAAGAAAAAGAAAAACTGAGCTATCCAAAGTTCAAGGAAAGTGATGCTATTGATTTGGCATCATTTCAACTATCCAGATTTTATTCTTTTTATTTTTAAACAATCGAAAAAATCTGATTGAGTTAGGAAGTCAGATTCGTTCCTTTGTTTCGTTATTTCATCAAGTCATTCAAGATAATTTCAAGGAAAAATATGAAAATTCTGATTGTATTAACCTCCCATGATCAACTTGGCGAAACGGGTAAAAAAACCGGATTCTGGCTCGAAGAACTCGCCGCGCCTTACTACACTTTTATTGATGCAGGCGCAGACGTAACGTTAGCCTCTCCTGCTGGTGACCAGCCACCACTTGATCCAAAAAGTAATGAACCTGATGCACAAACCGAAACAACCAAACGTTTTGAAGCAGATGAAGTAGCCATGCGGGCACTTGCCAATACGCATAAATTAAGTGAAGTGCTAAATCAGGATTTTGATGCGGTCTTTTATCCGGGCGGTCATGGACCGTTATGGGACCTGGCCAAGGACCAGCATTCTATTTCCTTAATTGAACAGACTCTACAGGCTAATAAACCTGTGGCACTTGTCTGTCATGCACCGGGTGTACTTCGCGATGTTAAAAATGCAGAAGGCCGACCTATTGTCGAAGGTAAATCAGTGACTGGCTTTAGTAATACCGAAGAAGATGGTGTTGGCCTGACTGATATTGTGCCATTTTTAGTTGAAGATACACTAAAAGAAAAAGGCGGACAGTATTCCAAGGCTGAGGACTGGCAGGTGCATGTACAGGAAGATGGCCTGTTAATTACCGGACAGAATCCGGCATCTTCTGCCGCAACGGCTGAGGCGCTGTTAAAGTTATTAAAATAAGATTTCATCCAGATATAAGTCATTGTAGGCCAGTTATTTATTTACTGGTTAAAAACCCTGATGTGATGTCACATCAGGGTTTTTATTAGTTTTATGCCGAACTTCTAATTCGCTACTGCTGCTGTTGATGCAGTTTGTTTGCACTCATATTTTAACTGTTAGGACTCAGGTTTTTTTATTTAAAGCAAACTATGGGACAGCAGTGATCGAAAGATTCCTTTTTTATTTTGACTATGGCATTCCTTAACAGGCTTTAGCATCCGGCTGCACGGTTTTAGGCAACTCACGACGTAGAATTTTACCGACTGCAGATTTTGGCAATCCAGACACAAACTCGATATATTTTGGCAGCTTATAACTGGTCAATTGTAGTCTCAGATAGGTCATGACTTCATTCTCGGTCAGACTGGTATCCTGTTTTACAATAAAGGCTTTCGGAACTTGTCCAGATTTTTCATCATCCACCCCAATGACGGCACATTCCAGTACTTTAGGATGTTTAGATAAAATACCTTCCAACTCATTTGGATAGACATTAAAGCCGGAGACCAGGATCATGTCCTTTTTACGGTCCAGAATGGTGATATAACCCTTCTCATCCATACAGCCGATATCACCTGTCAGGAAGAAACCATCTTTGGTAAATACCTGTGCTGTTGCTTCCGGTTGCTTCCAGTAACCTTTCATCACCTGAGGGCCGCGAATAGCAATTTCTCCAGCCTGATGAAGTGCTACAGGTTTTCCTTCATCATCCAGAATCTGAATTTCTGTGCCTGCCAATGGCAAGCCAATACTACTGCTAAAGCGCTTGCTTAAAGGCGGGTTAAATGTTGCCGTTGGTGAGGTCTCAGAAAGACCGTAGCCTTCATAGATATGACAGCCTGTGACTTCATACCATAATTCTGCCGTGTTTTTTAAAACAGATGCACCACCGCCTGTCGTGGTTTTTAGGCGTGAGTGATCCAGCTCGCGGAAACGTGGATGATGAGCCAATGCATTAAACATGGTATTCACGCCCGGAAACACCGTCGGAGGATGTTTATGATATTGATCCACTAAAGCGTCCAGATCTCTTGGATTTGGAATCAGCACATTGGCAAAACCTCGACTTAGTCCATAACTGAACAGGCATATGGTAAAACCATAAATGTGATACAGCGGCAAGGCACAAAACACATATTCATCTTCTGTGGCATAACGATCGCCAAAATGGCTGATAAACACCGTACTGTTCTGGGCAATATTAAATAAGATATTGCGATGACTGAGCTCAGCACCTTTGGAAACACCTGTAGTTCCACCGGTATATTGCAGAATAACGGTATCTTCCTGCTGCTGTACAGGCGCTTCAAAATCAATGACCCGTACCTGATCGATGACCTGTTTAAAGTCAGAAAACTGTTTTCCTGAATATTGCGCTGCCTGACTATAAGTTGAAACAGGCTGATCCTGAATGAAATCGAGCGGATGGGTAGAAATTACATGTTTCAGTGCAGGACATTCATCCAGATTATTTAACTGTTTTAAGGTTGAGCCCAGAATAATCAAGGCTTCTGCTCCTGAATCCTGAACTTGATGATACAACTCACGCTGGGTGTACATCGAGTTTACATTAACCAGAATATAACCCGCACGAATAATCGCGAAAGTCGCAATCGGATATTGAATAATATTCGGCAACATCACCGCGATTCGGCTACCGGCTGCTATGCCTAGATTCTGTAGGTAAGTAGCCAGTTTCTGGCTATATACATCAATCTCCTGATAGCTGAACTTTCGATCCAGATAAAAGAAAGCAGTCTTATCCTTGAACTTAAGTAGATTCTCAGCAATTGTCGTGCTCAAAGTTTTATCAGGCTCAGGCCGGGTAAATTCCGGATTGACGTTCCATTTTTTATATTCTTCCATCCATGGCTGACTAGTCATTACAGCACTCCTATCCTTGATTTTAAAATTTATTTTGTATCGTGAAACTTTATTTTGATTAAAAAATAATAACGTTATCTTTCCTCTTAAATCAATGCAATATTTGGCTAATTTCAAATTTTTACAAATAAAATCACGAATTTTATGGCTAATTATTTGTATATATTTTATCAATTAATAATATGACATTTCTTATAGCGAAATAATAGATCAGTAAAAGCAACAAAATAATGTGGATTCATTCTTATAAAACAACAACGTAACAAGAAAAGGATGTCGATGATGACGTATGAAACTTCAGTGCTAGAAGCTGAACGAGTCACAGTTCAGCCTAAAAAATATGGATGACCGCGTTTATTCTATGTTTTCTTATTTTACTTGCAGACGGTGTTGATCTGGCTTTCTTGGCCTATAGCCTCACCAGTATCAAAGCTGAATTTAATTTAACCACAGTTCAGGCAGGTGCCTTAGGGAGCTGGAGTCTGGTCGGTGGAGTGATTGGCGGTTGGGCCTGTGACCGTTTTGGCCGGGAGAAAGTTATTGTATTTTAGATGATTCTTGCTTCCAGCTTATCCTGCACTTTGGGCTTTGTAGAATCTTATCATCAGTTTTTAATTATCCGCAGTATTGCAGCCATTGGGCTAGGTTCCCTGTATATTGCCTGTAATACCTTAATGTCAGAATATGTTTCGACAAAATACCGGACGACTGTTCTGGCGGCACTTATGACCGGTTTTACCTTAGGTTCATTATGTGCAACTTTACTGGCGGGTTGGATTATTCCTGAATATGGCTGGCGTATGCTGTACTGGATTACCATTTGCCCGATCGTTTTGGCTTTTCTGCTTTATTTCCTTGTTCCTGAGCCGGATTCATGGCTACGTTCACGTGAATTAAAACGTCAGGAAGCAGCTAGCAAAGTTAAGGTGAAAAAAGAATCCTTATAAAGTCATTCTTAAAGATAAAAATCACCGCTGGATATTTTTGCTGTGGATTTTAAGTGCAGGTGCCCTGCAATTTAGCTATGCCGGTTTAAGTAACTGGTTACCTGCCTATCTCGAATCGGATCTGGGCATTAGCTTTAAGGCCATGACTGGCTATATGGTTGGCACGTTTATGATCATGATTTTTGCCAAGATCGTCGCAGGCATTCTGGCAGATCGTTTCGGACGACGTGCCTTGTTCGCTTTTGGAACTATGGGCACAGCCCTGTTTCTTCCGATTGTAATTTATTTCAATACACCGACCAATATTTTGTACCTGATGCTCATGTTCGGCTTCTTGTATGGTATGCCATTTGCCATTAATGCCACGTATATGACTGAAAGCTTCCTTACTTCGATTCGTGGTACGGCTGTAGGTGATGCATTCAATATAGGCCGTATCGGAGCAGTATTTGCACCACTCACTATTGGTTATTTTGCTCATGGAGGCTCAATTGGAACAGGTCTACTGGTAATGGCAGGTGCCTATTTTATTTGCGGTCTGATTCCTGCACTGTTTATACGTGATCGCTTATATGATCCGCAAAAAGCAGATTAATCTCTATCATCTTTTGATAAAAAACCAGTCAAATAGACTGGTTTTTTTAATAGATCTCTTGCGAAAG
>NZ_DDLD01000033.1:0-24232 GCF_002339435.1 Acinetobacter sp. UBA2581
ATAGTGCGTAAGTCCTATATTATTCACATTAGATTAAAAAAATCCCTCGACTTTAGTGGAGTATCGTAAATAAAAATGACATTTATTCAGCGAATCTTATACAATTCCTAAAAATTTCCATCAATTTGTATAAGGCTCTCTCCCAATGCAAAACACAAAAAAATTAACATTGGCAGTTTTGATTCAGGCTGCATTGATCTCAACCGCTTTTGCTAGCGAGCAAAGTGAGTCTAAAGGTTTTGTAGAAGATGCAGAAGGATCTGTACTTTTCCGTACTGGTTATTTATCTCGTGATAAGAAAAATGGCGTAGCAGATACAAGTTCAGCTGCACAGACTGCAATCGTGAAACTGGATTCAGGTTTTACTCAAGGTGTGGTCGGCTTTGGTGCCGGGATCATCGGTGATGCATCATTCAAGCTTGGGGAAAATGCGCATGCTGGTAACGGCATGATTCCTCTCCATAATAATGGAGCAAAAGATGAGAATGGTCATGTTGATTCCTATGACCATTGGGCACGTGGCGGCGCTTATGTGAAAGCTCGTGTATCTAATACCACTGCTGTATATGGTACCCAAGTTTTAGATCTTCCTGTATTGGCATCAAATACTGCACGTCTCGTTCCTGAATACTTTGAAGGCGTATTAGTGACGAGTAATGAAATTGACAACCTGTCATTAACAGCTGGTAAATTTACTAAAAACCAATATTCAGACCAAATCAACTCTGATGGTAACGAGCTGGATCGTGCTGTTGTTTGGGGTGCGAAATATAAATTTAGTGATGCTTTAAACGCTTCTTACTATGGTACAGATATTAAAGACCGTTTAGACCGTCATTATGTAAATGCGAACTATAGCTATGCAGTAGCCAATGGCGGCACTTTAACTCACGATTTTAGTGGCTATCATACCGAGTGGGATAAAAAAGCTGACGGTGGTGCATATACTTATTCTCATACCACAAATGACTTAAGTAACTTAAGCAACAATATTTGGGCTATTTCTACCACTTACAATACTGGTCCGCACAATGTCATGGTGGCTTACCAACAAAATACTGGTAACACAGGCTATGACTATGGTTTGGGTCGCGGTGTAGGTGATGGTCATCAAACGATTTATCTACCAAACTCATACCTGTCTGACTTCATTGGTAATAATGAAAAATCAGCACAACTTCAATACACATTTGACTTCGGTGCTGTAAATGTTCCTGGTCTATCTTGGACTTCAGCATTTGTATATGGTTGGGATATTGATGTAGCAGGTAGTCCAGATCGTTCTCAGTTAGTGACTAATGATGCACAAGAACGTGAATTCTTTAACCAGGTGAAATACACTGTTCAATCTGGTTTTGCTAAAGATGCGAGCTTGCGTTTACGTCACTCTTACTACCGTGCAAGCAATGATTACCAATCTAACTACATTGGTGACACCAACGAATGGCGTATCTGGTTAGACATTCCTGTGAAATTATTCTAATTCACCCGAATTTCAAGCCATAATAAAAAACCTGCACATTGTGCAGGTTTTTTTGTTTAAGCTTTAAAAAGTTAAAGACTCAAACTGAAAAGCAAATGAATTATTTATTTTCTTCTGCATAAGCTGCAATTGAGCTAAGTACTTCCTGTTTTGCAACATCAGCACCTTCCCAACCACTTAACTTAACCCATTTACCTGGTTCCAAGTCTTTGTAGTGCTGGAAGAAGTGTTCGATTTGGCTAATCAGTAATGGAGGAAGATCAGTATATTCTTGAACATCTTTGTAGATCGGAGTCAGTTTGTCGTGTGGAACTGCAACCAGTTTCGCATCAACACCACCGTCATCTTCCATGTTCAGTTTACCAACAGGACGGCAACGAATTACAGAACCTGGCTCTACTGGATGTGGAGTTACCACCAATACGTCTAGAGGGTCGCCATCTAGAGAAAGTGTATTTGGTACATAACCATAGTTTGCTGGGTAGAACATTGCTGTACCCATGAAACGGTCTACAAACAATGCATCAGAATCTTTATCGATTTCATATTTGATTGGTGCTGCATTTGCAGGAATTTCGATAATGACATAGATGTCGTTTGGCGCATCTTTACCCGCTGGGATATTGCTGTAGCTCATAGCATCACTCTTTAACAAGTTATATCTTTTAAAAACCGCGACAATTATAACGGTTTTTACAGATTTTTTTTGATTTTAAAATACCGAACTGTAAATATCTCGGCCTGCCTTTATTTTTGGCTTAAGAGATCTTGATAATTAACAGCAGTAAGGTTATTGGACATAATAAGGATAACAGCCAGACAATTGAACGTAAGGTCGACCAGTTCGCCAGATAACAGATCCCATAGATGACCCGAAAAACCAGATAGGCAATCCCAAAGGTCATCACCAGACTTTGTGAAACGACCATATATTCTGCCATCAGAATCGAGGCGATAAAGAGCGGTAAGCTTTCAAAGCTGTTCTGCTGGGCGGCATTGGCACGACTGGCCAGGCCTGTAGACTTTTCTAAAAATGCCCGCGGATTCTGATTGTCTTTTGCACGAAACCCTGCCGATTTTTTCGCAATCAAGGTAAAAACATAAGGTAAAAGACAAGCTGCCAAAATGAGATAGATAACCCCACTAATGCTATGCATCTGATTTTTCTCTTGAGAATTTTTATGTCTATCATAGCATGGCGTTTCGTGAATAAATTTTGTTAAATAGAGTGTTTTTATAAATGATTAAGGATTCACTATGGTCAGCCCTGATCAAAATGAAATGTTCGATGTCCTCGAGAAACAGCGCCAGCATCAACGTCAAGTGGATCGCGTATTAAAAATCGTATTACCGATTGTTGCATTTCTGATGGCCGTCATTTGTGCCAATATGAATATCTGGTCTCCCCTCTTCACCTTTGCCATCTTATGGATTGCCTTCTATGCCGTGGGCATCAAACGTATGCCGATCTGGCATTGGTTAGTCGCGATCATCATTTATTGTCTGATAGATAATATTCTCAGTTATGGCAGTTTTAATTTGAGAGGATTTAACCGCCAGTTTGGCACCATGTTTATTTTCTTGGGTGTAATCGGGGTAGGACGTCCTTACTTTGACCGCTGGCTAATGAAAAAAGAGAATTAAAAAAGCGCCCTTAGGCGCTTTTTTTATTGCAGGATTTATGCAGTCTTACGTAGGTCTTTACGCAGAATTTTGCCTACGTTAGATTTCGGTAATTCATCCATAAATTCCACATAACGTGGGCGTTTATAACCGGTCAGGTTTTCTTTCGCAAATGCCAGAACTTCTTCAGTCGTCAATGAAGGATCTTTCTTCACCACAAACAGTTTTGGCACTTCACCTGATTTTTCATCTGGTACACCAATTGCAGCCACTTCCAGTACTTTTGGATGTTTCGCAACGACTTCTTCAATTTCAGAAGGATAAACGTTGAAACCAGAGACCAGAATCATGTCTTTCTTACGGTCAACGATTTTGATATAACCACGTGAATCCATAACACCGATATCACCAGTACGGAAGAAGCCATTTACCATCACTTTATCGGTTTCATCCGGACGGTTCCAATAGCCTTTCATCACTTGAGGACCACGGATTGAGATTTCACCCTGCTCACCGAGTGCAACCTCATTACCGTCATCATCCAGAATTGCAACTTCAGTCAAAGGTAACGGAATACCAATCGTACCGCTAAATGCTTCAGATGCTGGTGGGTTCGCAGTTGCTACTGGAGAAGTTTCAGACAGGCCATAACCTTCAATGATGTTAGTGCCAGTAATTTTCTTCCAAGCTTCTGCAGTAGAAGGCAGAACAGCCATACCACCGCCCATCGCCATTTTTAAACGGCTATGATCCAGTTGCTTGAACTCTTCGTTGTTTACAAGCGCATTAAACAGCGTGTTCACAGCAGGGAAGAATGTTGGCTGGTATTTGCGTAATTCTTTCATCACCGCAGGCAGATCACGCGGGTTAGGAATCAGAACGTTCGCCTGACCTTTATACATGCCGTAAAGTGCACAGACCATGAAAGCAAAGATGTGATAAAGCGGTAAAGCACAGAAAATACGGTCATCTGGCTGGCCATCTTGCGCACCGAATTTGCTCTGGAAGATACCGTCACACTGCAACAGGTTAGCAACCAGGTTACGATGGGTCAGTTCAGCACCTTTAGAAACACCTGTAGTACCACCTGTGTACTGAAGTACAGCAGTATCACTTAAAGTCAATTCAGGGCGTTTATAGTTGCTTGGGTTAACTTTATTCAGGGCTGCATTGAACTTGATGTGACCTGGAATATCCCATGCCGGAATCTGCTTACGTACTGAACGTAATACAAAGTTCACCAAAGTACCTTTTAAAGCACCCAGCATGTCACCCACAGAAGCAACCACGACGTGCTTCACAGGTGTTTTGCCAATAATTGACTGATAAACGCTTGCAAAATTCTCAATAATGACCAGAACTTCAGCGCCAGAATCTTTTAACTGATGCTCAAGCTCACGTGATGTATACAGTGGATTTACATTCACCAGTACTAAACCAGCGCGGAACACCCCCAATGCTACGACTGGATACTGAAGAACGTTTGGCATCATTACGGCAACACGTGTGCCTTTTGCCAAACCCAAACTTTGTAAATATGCTGCGAATTTACGACTAGCTTCTTCCAACTCATTGAACGTTAAAGTCTTATCCATAAAGATAAAGGCATCACGTGAGCCAAATTTTTGGAAATTGCGTTCAAAAATATCAACCAGAGATGTATTTTCTGCTGGTAATTCTACAGTTTCTGGAATCCCTGTTTTTTGGTATTCAGCGAACCAAATCTTTTCCATAATGCCAATCTCTCCAATCATAATCCTTAGTAGTTCAACTGTTTTTTTCAATGCTGCACGTCATTTTTTAGACTTGTATATGTGCAACATTGCATCCATTTGTCGAATCGTTACTCATATATAACGTATTTCGATTCATGGATGCTAGTATTATCTTTGAATCAACAGTTTATTTGCTTTTTGATATCCACGTGGTAACAGGGTTCCTTTAGAGCCTCGTTTCCCAATATATTTTTGCAGGTCATCCCCTTTAAGTTTTAATTGTTGCTGTCCTGCAAGCACTTGAATTATTTCATCAAGTTTCAATATTGTCATGGATAAAATTTGATCTTTATCTTCAAGTTGTATCAATTTATTACCTTTACCTTTATTGAGTACAGGTAATTCCGACAGATCAACAACCAGTAGACGGCCAGCTGAACTGAGTAGTGCAACATGAGTTGCGTCTTCCAGCGGTTGCAGGTTCATGACCTGTGCACCTTCAGATAGATTCAAGAAAGCCTTACCTGCTTTGGCATTGGTATCCAGCTGCTTGGCCTGGGTTTTAAATCCATAACCTTTACTGCTGACTGCCAGGATTTCCGCATCATCTTCAGCGACCAACACCTGCTTGAAGCCTACCCCACTTGCCGGAGACAGTTTTGAACTCAATGGTTCACCAAGTCCTCGTGCCGATGGCAGGCTATTGATTGGCAAGCCATAGCTACGGCCACTATCGTCTAATACATAAACGCGTTGATTAGACTTACCTTGGGCATGACTGAGATACTGATCGCCCGCACGGAAATTCAGATTTTCAGCATCCACTTCATGACCTTTGGCACAGCGAATCCAGCCTGCTTCAGACAATACTACCGTTACAGGATCCGCTGGCAGCATTTCAGTTTCATCAATTGCAGCGGCTTCGGCACGTTGTACGATTGGAGAACGGCGATCATCCCCAAATTTCTTGGCATCTTCTTTTAATTCATTGATGATCAAGGTTTTTAAAGATTCTGGATTAGCCAGCTGTTCACGAATCACGGCAGCTTTAGCTTCCAGCTCCTCCTGTTCACGGCGCAATTCCATTTCTTCAAGCTTGGCCAGATGACGCAGCTTGAGTTCTAAAATGGCTTCGGCCTGAATCTCATCAATACCAAAACGTTCCATCAACACCGGTTTAGGCTGATCTTCCTCACGAATAATCCGAATGACTTCATCAATATTTAAGTAGGCAATGATCAAACCGCTGAGAATATGCAAGCGTTTTTCGATCTTGTTCAGATGATATTGCAGACGGCGAGTAACAGTAGTCTTACGGATTTCGATCCATTCCAGTAGAATACGACGAATCGATTTCACCTGTGGACGGCCATCCGCGCCAATCATGTTCATATTGACGCGATAGCTGGATTCGAGATCAGTGGTCGCAAATAGGTGGCTCATTACCGCTTCCGCATCAATACGGTTCGAACGCAGTACCACCACTAAACGTGTTGGATTCTCATGATCCGATTCATCACGAACATCAGTGACCAATGGCAGCTTTTTTGCCTGCATCTGATCCGCGATCTGGCTGATGATTTTTGAACCGGATACCTGATACGGCAATTCAGTAATCACGATTTCATTTTTATCAATGGTATATACCGCACGCATGCGATAGCTGCCACGACCTGTCGTCTGAATTTTAAGCAGCTCTGATGGTGGCGTGATGATTTCTGCTTTGGTCGGTAAATCCGGTCCCGGAATGTATTCTGCCATTTTGGCATCGGTCAGGTTCGGATTACGGATCAGGGCGATAGTACCTTTCACCACTTCGCGCAAGTTGTGCGGTGGAATATCGGTCGCCATCCCCACAGCAATCCCGGTGGTACCATTTAACAGGATATTGGGAACACGTGCCGGCAAGTTGATCGGTTCTTTCATCGAACCATCAAAGTTATCCTGCCAGTCACAGGTACCCTGTCCTAGTTCGGATAAAAGCAGTTCACTATATTGCGATAGCTTGGCTTCAGTATAACGCATCGCTGCAAAGGATTTAGGATCATCCGGTGACCCCCAGTTGCCCTGTCCTTCAATAAATGGATAGCGATAACTGAATGGCTGCGCCATCAGGACCATGGCTTCATAACAAGCCGAGTCACCATGTGGATGGTATTTACCCAGTACATCCCCGACAGTACGTGCCGATTTTTTCGGTTTGCTGGTCCATTTCAGGCCCAGTTCACTCATGGCATAGACAATACGGCGCTGTACCGGTTTCAAACCGTCACTGATATGTGGCAATGCACGATCCATGATCACGTACATGGCATAATTTAAATAAGCTTGTTCGGTAAATTCGGCTACGGAACGGTTTTCTGTCGCATGATGCGCAAGGCTTGTCATAACAACCTATAATCCTAAAATTCGTTTTTGTATCAATGTTTCTTATGCTAAGTCGCGGCTGTGTGCTGCACAAGGGCAGTAAACTACACAGCGCGACAAATCGTGTCTTATGGGCTAAAAATATCCACTTTATAGCAGCTGAGCAACTAAAAAATCACCAACCTTATAAACCCATGGATTCTAGCGTCTTGCCCTTGGTCTCTTCACCCAGGACTAAAATGACTATAGCCACTGCAATCAGCACCGCAGTAAACATGGTAAAGACGTAACTGAAACCACTTGGCATCCCCATCAAATGGGTTACGGCAAAAGGTGCAGCAATCCCGCCAATACGGCCAATTGCACCGGCCCAGCCTGAACCAAAAGCACGGATATTGGTTGGATACTGTTCTGGTGTATAGGTATAAAGAACGCCCCATGCCCCCAGATTAAAGAAGGACATCAGACAACCCCAGATCATGATCTCGGTGACACTACCAGACTGGCCAAAGAAATAAGCAGAGATGGCACACATGCCAATAAAGCCAGCTAAAGTTGCCTTACGACCGAGTTTTTCGACCAGCCATGCTGCCGCAATATAACCCGGCAATTGCGCCAGAATCATAACTAGGACGTATTCAAAAGACTGCACGATGGTATAGCCTTCCTTGACCAGAAGGCTTGGTAACCAGGTAAAAATACCATAGTAGGAGAAAACGATCCCAAACCAGATTAGCCACAGCATCAAGGTGCGGCGGGCAAAAATACCACTCCAGAGCTGGGTAAACGAGATATTCTGCTTGGCAGCCACGGGTTTAACTTCAAAGATTTCCATGACTTCGACGCCGCATTTGCGCTCAATCTTTTTGACCAGAGCCTGCGCTTCATCTACCCGGCCACGATTGATCAGATACGGCACCGACTCAGGCACCAGTTTCCAGATTACGATGGCATACAGTGCCGGTATCCCGCCAATCATGAATGCAGCTTGCCAGCCAAAATCAGGAATCACAAAACGTGACACCAGTGCAGCCACCAGCCAGCCCAAGCCCCAGAAACTTTCCAGCAGCACAATGAAACGACCACGTACCCGTGCCGGGATATATTCACTGACCAGCGTCACCGCAACCGGCAACTGCCCCCCTAATCCCAGACCGACAATAAAACGGAATACCAGTAACCAGGTCAGATTCGGCGCAAAGGCACAGGCAGCAGTCGCCAGACTATAAATCACCAGCGTACTGGCAAATACCGTTTTACGTCCCCAGCGATCCGCCAGTCCACCTGAGAAAATCGCCCCAATCGCCATACCGATAAAACCGATCGAAACTACCCAGCTTTTCTGGTCAGCGGTCATCTGCCAGTCTTCAGCCATTTTCGCCAGAATAAAGGAAATCAATCCCGTATCCATGGCATCAAACATCCAGCCAAGACCAATCACACATAAAAGAGTGTAGTGGAACTTGCCGATCGGCAAGCGCTGTATCCGAGAAACTAAATCCATAACAAAAATCTCTGATCAGGTGAAACGGGAGATGCTGCTGTCCCAACAGGAGGTTTGATTTTTTATTTTTTTATACTACGAATGCGTACACCTGCGGGAAGTTTTCCCTCCCACAGTTACCATAATTCATATCAAGATTCGTCTTTGGATGAAGCAGACTGTTCGTCATCATCCTTATAGATAAACTTCGGCATTTCCAGACCGAAATAGATTGCAATCAAACGCAAACTAAAGCCAAAAATCAGGGTGGAAATAATGGTCAATTCGAGTGACAGACCGAAATTGCTGCAGAGCCAGTAGAAGATGACTGCAACAAAGGAAATACTGGCATACAGTTCACGGCGGAAGACTAAAGGCACATCATTACATAAAATGTCACGTAAAATACCGCCCGATACTCCGGTCAGAACCCCGGCGACCGCACTGACTACAAAGCCATGCCCCATTTCCAGTGCAATCTGACAGCCAATGATGGTAAAGCCGATGAGGCCCAAAGCATCCAGTACCAGGAAGATATTGCGTAAATGACGCATCCATTTGGCAATCAGGATGGTGATAAAGGCGGCACAACAAGTCAGCACCAGATATTCCGGGTGTTTGACCCAAGTCAAGGGATAATGGCCAAGCAGTACATCACGTACCGAGCCACCACCGAGCGCCGTGACACAGGCAATAATCGTAACCCCGAACCAGTCCATACTACGCCGACCGGCAGACAAGGCTCCGGTCATGGCTTCAGCGGTAATTGCAATAATATAGATGACGGTCAGTAACATCGCCCTGCTTCCACCTGAGGCTTTGAGATGGCGGCTATTCTAAGCTAAATCTATGTGAAAATTATAAAAAATGCGCACAACATTGCTTAAATTTTTTCCCGGAGCCACAGATGCACAGCTGTTTCATTGTAAGCTGTTGATCTGTCGTTGGATCCAGAAAGTACCAGCGATTCTCGAACTTCACAAAATGTGAAATTTCATGATGAATCTGGGCCTGCTTGCCATTGTGATAATGTGCTTTGAACTCGACCAGCGCATGGGTCTTGTCCAGTTTTTCATTCGCCTGCACGATTTCCAGCTTTAGCCATTGATTACTTCGGCTCCATTCAGCAATGGCTGGCATGTCCAAAGCCTTCTGCTGTCCACGGGCAGTAGTCTGCTGGATATAATCAATTTCATGCTTGGCAAAGGCACTATACCGCGAGCGCATTAATTGCTCGGCGCTTTGGGCAAATTGCTGCCCCTGATGCAGTGGCTGGCAACAGCTTGCGTATTCACCTCGTCCACATGGACATGCTTCTGACATATTGATTCCATAAAAAATAGCCCGACAATGCGGGCTATTTTAGCAAAATTTTAGCTTTGCCCTTCGGGCGTTGAATTAGTCTTTCCGGTTCGCTGGGGCAATAATATGCACCTTATCAATCTTGTGGCCGTCCATAGTAACCACCTCAAAGATATAATCATCTGCTTCGAGCTTTTCGCCATTTTCCGGCAAGCGCCCCAGATGGAACAGGATATAACCCGACAATGTCGAGTATTCTTCAGTTTCATTGACCAGATCACGATCCAGAAGCAGTGACACATGGCGAATATCAGTTGAACCATCCAAAATCAGGCTGCCATCTTCCAGGCTCTCTACGGCTGCTTCTAGCTGATCTTCATCCGGGAATTCACCGGCAATCGCTTCCAATACATCAATCGGTGTCGCCACCCCTTCAATGGAACCATATTCATTCAATACCAGTGCCATTTGTAGCGGTGCCTGACGCAACTGATCCATCACCATTAAGACCTGAGCATTTTCATGCACAATCACTGGTTCACGCAGATGCTTTTCGAAGTCTAAAATGCCTGTTTCGATGTATTCGTTCAGAACTTTATGGGTCAATACCACACCGGCAATATTGTCCAGTTCACCACGCGCCACAATCAGGCGTGAATGGCTCATATGCAATAACTGCTCTTTGATACTGGCATGATCATCTTCCAGATCAATCCATTCCAGTTCAGGACGTGGTGTCATCACCGACTTCACTGGGCGTTCTGATAGACCTAGTACGCCCTGCACCATAACGCTATGGTAGACCCCACTTTCATCATCATCAAAGACTTCATCAGCAAAGGCACGAGTCGCCAGTACATCTTCCGGTTCAGAAGAATCATTGTCCTGAGCCGGTTTCCCGCCCAGCATACGCATTACGGCAGACGCAGTACGGTAACGCATATCAGTCGTGGTGACCATTTTTTCCTGATTGCGTTTCATGGTCTGGTTAATGAACTCGACAATTACCGAGAAACCAATCGCGGCATATAGATAGCCTTTTGGAATATGGAAACCGAAGCCTTCAACCACCAGCGAGAAACCAATCATCATCAGGAAGCCCAGACAGAGAATCACTACTGTCGGGTGCTTGTTGACGAAATCCATCAGCGCTTTAGAGGCCCACAACATGATACCGACTGCGATAATCACCGCGATCATCATCACAGACAGGTCTTTAACCATGCCAACTGCAGTAATCACGCTGTCGAGCGAGAACACGGCGTCCAGTACCACGATCTGCACAATCACCATCCAGAACACCGCCTGAACCGGATTTTCTTCCTTGGTTACAGGTTTGGCTTCCAGACGCTCATGCAGCTCCATGGTGCCCTTAAACAGCAGGAACACACCACCGAATAATAAGATCAGGTCGCGTCCTGAAAATGGATGCTCAAAGATATGGAATAGCGGTTCGGTAAGCGTTACGACCCAGGCAATCGATGCCAGTAACACCAGTCGCATTAACAGCGCTAAACCCAGACCGGTAATACGCGCCGCATTACGCTGTTCGGGTGGAAGTTTTTCAGCCAGAATTGCAATAAAGACCAGGTTATCGATCCCGAGTACAATTTCAAGAACAATCAGTGTGAGTAAGCCAATCCAGGCAGAGGGATCTGACATCCATTCAAAAATCATCGCATCTGCTCCTCTAACCGAGGAGAAAGGCAAGTATTTGCATGATGAGATACAGGTTGATACCCGACTTTAATTAAAGACTTGATAATGTGACGTTTTATTAAATTAAAGCGCCAACTTCGACTACCCATGTGAGTTCTATTGTAGTAAGACAGACTTTCAGTATATCAAGAACAGCATGAAATTCACCTGTTTTCATCCGGGATTATGGATGAATTTGAATGAAATATTTTGTCCTAAAATGAGGCCGACTCATGGAATTGTCATATTTGTTAACTAAGTTATAGTAAGTAGATAAAAAAATGATAAGGTGAAAAAAATAAATGCAAAGTGTAATGAAAATGACCGATTATTTTAATGATAACTCCCCAAAAACAACACGCCCGCTAGTGGCTTTATACTGTGGCTCTCGTGCCGGCAACAAACCGATTTATCTGGAAAAAGCGATTCAACTTTCTCAAGGTCTGGCCGAACATGGTTTTGGTCTGGTCTATGGCGGCGCCAGTATTGGTCTGATGGGTCAGGTGGCAGACACCATGATTCAACATGGCGGTGAAGCGGTGGGCGTGATTCCGGAATTTATGCTGGATTATGAGATTGCTCATCCTCAGCTAACAGAACTGCATATCGTCACCAGCATGCATCAGCGTAAGGCCATGATGGCAGACCGGGCCTGTGCCTTTGTCGCCTTGCCGGGTGGTTTGGGCACTTTTGAAGAAATTCTGGAAATTGCGACCTGGGGTCAGCTGAACCAGCATCAAAAACCGATGATGCTGTATAACGTCAATGGTTTTTATAATCCACTGATTGCCCAGCTTGATCTTGCCGTGCAGGAAGGATTCTTGCCGCCCCAGCATCGGGCTAAACTGATTGTCTGTGAGCATGCAGATCAGATTTATACCACCTTGCTGAATCTGGATGCTCCGCAACGTTTTGTGGTTTAAATTTTCTCGTCTGCTTTAGATAACAATTTTTTAAAGCCATAAAAAAGCGAGCTTGATGCTCGCTTTTTTCATTTATACATGCAAAGACATTAACCTGAAATCATGTGATAGAACCAAGGCAAAGTCGTCGCCAGGAACACACTAATGGCTAGGCCAAACATCAGTTTCATCGCATCTTTGCTGACATTACGTGAAGTACGGTGCTTGTTGACTTCAGTCACCAGCATCGAAATCGCAAATTCACGACCAGCCAGTAACCCCAAGAATACCCAAGTGGTACTCATCGGGATGTTACTCCACTCTTTGAACACCAGCAGAATCAGCGCATAGATAAAGTCGATAATCGTAGCAGAACGGACATCGGTGACCCCAGTCTTGGTATCGACAATATTCTGGATAGCTCCACCACGTTGGTAAAGAATCATGCCCAGCAGGATGACAAAGACAGAAATGGCAAAGATCAGGAACTCAAACGGCACCTGACGCGGCACATACACAAAGATATTGGCCAGATCCTGGATTAGCCACTGGCTCCACAGAAATGCCGTAGATAACCATTGCAAGGCCATCCACATTGGGGAGTGTTGCTGATCACGGGTTTCACTGAAATAGACCGCGAGTTTTTTCATGACCAGACGATAGATCACAATCGCCACAAAGAAAGCGACGGCGTAGCCCATCATTGACTTGGTCAGCATGGAACCCAGACTGCTCGGGGAGAAGATCGTGAGCACCAAGAAAGTAGTACTCACCGGAATACCATATTTAGTCAAAATAATCAGTAAAAGAGGCGGTACCACATATAGCCAGGTGACCCCACCTTCAGGGAAAGGAATGGTTTCCAGACGTCCATAAGAGGCATCCCCTACTCCAGAAGCAAACCAGCCATAAATTAACACCACAACCAGAATAGTACTGATGTAAATCCAGAGTACCCACCATGGGCGATGTGAGTTCGATGAAATAAATGTTCCTAATGTTTGCGGAACATCATTCCCCACGATGGAATAGGCGGCCAGACAGAAGCCAACTACCATCAGAATCTCGATGGTCATAAGTACAAAACCTTTTACTAGACAGTTCCCAGTACAGCAGTTCTGGAAGTTTGCCCCAGATTATGACGGTTTTATTTCATTTTCATGACATTTCTGTCATATTTTTTTGTAGCCTGCTCTTTACAAAGAAGCTTGAAGTGTTCCAAAAATGACCTATTTATGAATCCGTATAAGTTTGAGATGTTCGCAGTATAGAAATATATCTTTTACCCTTTCTCTTCAATAACTGAAATCAGGCTGTGAATTCATTAGCATTTTGTCTACACGACTCCTATTCACAATCGTTTTTATTTCAGTCACACTGCTGCATATATTTCTTTAAACTATTCAAAATAGATGATTTTTTAAATCCATGAATGTCACGCCTACGCATCAATCCCTACAACCTGAATTCAGACTGCTGGTCTTGCTGGTGTCGATTGGCTTTTTCATGCAGGGCCTCGATACCACGATTATCAATACGGCCTTACCTGCGATTGCCAGTAATCTGCAGGAAGATCCGTTACGGATGCATAGTGTGGTGGTGGCCTATGTACTTTCAGTAGCAGCCTGCATTCCCTTGAGTGGCTGGCTGGCAGATCGCTTTGGGGTTCGAAATATCTATTTTGCAGCGATCATTATTTTTGCTCTGGCCTCACTGGGCTGTGCCTGGTCTGAGAATCTGAATGAACTGCTGGTTTATCGGGTATTTCAAGGTATTGGTGGTGCTTTGCTGCTTCCAGTCGGACGACTGGCCATGCTGAAAATCATTCCTCGTACCCAGTTTTTGTCCGCCATGAGCCTGATGAGTCTGGCTGGATTGATGGGTCCTCTGATCGGTCCGACCTTAGGTGGCTGGATGGTGGAGTATCTATCCTGGCACTGGATTTTCCTGATCAATCTGCCAATTGGCCTGCTTGGCGCGTTGATCACCTTTAAAGCTATGCCGAATATCACTGAACCGACGGTACAGCGTTTTGATTTTGGCGGTTTTATTCTGCTGGTCATTGCGATGATTGGTTTGTGTCTGGGGATTGAAAACTTTGCCAATCCACAATATCCCCTGTGGTGGAGCTTAAGTCTGGTCGGAAGTGGCCTGATTGCCTCACTCATCTACGCCTACCACTCGCATACTCATCTAAATGCACTTTTTCGCAGTAAATTATTTAAAAATAAGATTTATTCGATTGGCATTCTAGGTAATTTCTTTGCCCGGCTCGGCGGCAACTCGATTCCATTTTTGTTGCCTTTAATGTTGCAGGTCGCTTTTGGTTTTGAACCTTTTATTACCGGTTTACTGATGATTCCAACGGTACTCGGTTCTTTAGCATCTAAGCCGATTATCCGCAAAATCATTCAGCGTTTCGGTTATCGTAGAGTCTTGTTGATCAATACTTTGCTGGTCGGTCTGTGTATCGCCAGTTTTGCCTTAACTACGGCGGAAACCCCAATCTGGCTAAGAGCCATTCATTTCTTTGTGTTCGGGATTCTGAATTCGCTGCAATTTGTCTCAATGAATACGCTGACTTTAAAAGATTTAAGCCAGCAGGATGCCAGCAGCGGCAACAGTTTCCTGTCGATGATCATGATGCTGTCAATGAGTATCGGGGTGGCACTGGCAGGTACGCTAGTCAATATGTTTAGTGCCTACTTCGGCCTAGAACAGCTGGACAATGCCTTCCACGTTTCGCTGCTCTGCCTGGGCTGTATTAACATTATTGCTGCCTATATTTTCTGGCATATCCCCAAAAACACGCCAGTCTAGGGCAGAATATATACTCGATATGAATATCCGTAAATCAGGCCATTATTCACAATGAAAGCAGCTCCCACCTCTAGCAACTGGAAAAAATACTCAGTGATTGCAGTCGGGCTGCTGATTACACTTGTGGTGACGACTGTGCTTTATCTGCTGGTTTTCAAACAGCCGTCAGCGCATGCAGCAGATTATCCGATTCATGGTTTCGATGTTTCTCATCATCAGAAAGAAATAGACTGGAAGAAAATACCAAAACAGAAATATAAATTTGTCTATTTAAAATCCACAGAAGGCGGTGATTTTAAAGATACCAAGTTTCAGGAATACTGGCTGCAGGCCCGCGAACAGGGCTTTCTGGTCGGTGCTTATCATTTTTACCGGCTTTGCCGCGATGGCAATATTCAGGCTCAGAATTTTATAGAGTCGGTTCCGCGTAAAATGGATGCCCTGCCCCCTGTCATGGATCTGGAATATGACAGCAAATGCATCAATCACTACTCCAAAAAGCAGCTGCTCAAAGAAATCCGGATCATGCATGATGCCTTAAAACACCATTATGGCAAGCAGCCGATCTTCTATGTGTCGAAATCTTTTTATAACATTGTGCTGGCGGGAGAGTTTGCTGACGTACCGCTCTGGGTACGTGAATACCAGGGTTTGCCAGATTTAAAGGGTCAGCCTAAATGGACCTTCTGGCAGCATAGTAGTCAGGGTGAAATTCCCGGCATTGCCCGTACTGTGGATCTGAATGTATTTTATGGCTCGGAGCAGGACTGGATCAAATTTTTACAGCAGAACAGTATTCCCACCCAAGATTAGCCCAAGCCTCCGGCCAAAAAATAAACCCAATTTCTCCCTGATTCAACCATGAAATGGATATTGAATCATTTAGGCAGGATATGCTTCGTATTGAATAATGCTTTAGCCTATTTACTTGTCAATCCGGTCTCTTCCCAATCCAGCTAAAGCCACTTAAGATACTGGATATGCGCAAAATTATTCATATCGATATGGATGCCTTCTACGCCTCGGTCGAGCTGCGTGAGCGTCCGGAGCTGAACGCTCTGCCTGTGGTGATTGCCTCGCATCATCCGCGGGCAGTAGTGGCGGCTGCCTCCTATCCGGCCCGCGAGTTCGGACTGCGTTCTGCCATGCCGATGACCCAAGCACGTAAACTCTGTCCTCAGGTCATCGTGATTGAACCGGATTTTGCCAAATACCGTCAGGTCTCTGCGCAGATTCACCAAATTTTTCAAATTTATACTAAGGTCATCGAACCGCTTTCACTAGATGAAGCTTATCTGGATGTCACCGAAAATTTACAGCAGATTCCAAGTGCCACTGAAGTGGCAATGCGCATTCGTGAAGATATTTTTCAAGTTACCGGACTAACCGCTTCTGCCGGCGTGGCGCCGAATAAGTTTCTCGCTAAAATCGCCTCCGACTGGCATAAGCCGAATGGAATCTGTGTTATCAAACCTTCACAAGTACAGCGTTTTATTCAGGATCTTCCACTCAAGAAAATTCCCGGTGTAGGTAAAGTCACTCAAGAAAAACTAAAAAGTTTGAATCTGGAAACCTTGGGAGATTTACAGCAGATTGAAGAAGCGATCCTGATTCAGCATTTTGGCAAATATGGACGGCGTCTGTTTCTCTATGCTCAGGGCATTGATGATCGGCCAGTTGAAGCTGAACGGGAACGCCAGCAGATTTCCAAGGAAACGACTTTCGATGATGATTTATATTTACCGCAATGCCAACCTTACTGGCAGCCATTAATTGCCCAGCTCTGGCAGAGTCTGGAAAAAAAGCAGCTCTCTGCCCGCGGGGTTACTGTGAAACTGAGAATGAAAAATTTTCAGACCATGCAGCATAGTAAAAGTTTCAGCCAGCTGCTGCGTAGCCCGCAAGAACTGGAGCAGGCTTTACATTTATTGCTTCAAGAGATGCATATTACTCCTCAACTGCAATTTCGGCTGATTGGACTTAGCGTTTATCAGCTCGCTGCACGTGAAACAGAAACGCAATTGCTGCTGCTTTAGGCCTATTTTGTACAAGTATTAGACGTTAGTTTAAAAATACAGCAACTTTGTTTTTACATTTTGAATTTTTGGAGTACTCTATCTGCGCAATGCATTATCCATGTATGTGCTGAGATGCTGAAAATCACCTTTACTTTCAGCATACTGTCCTGTGATTGGCGTGACGATCAAATCCGAATATTACAGGGCAACTCTGATGTATCTCATGGAATCCCTCCCTGCATGTCCTCTGTAAATTCTTCTGTTATTCAAGAACGGCGCGCGCGTAAAGCGGCGTTATCCAGTTTTGTTGGTGCTGTTGTCGATTGGTATGATTTTCTCCTTTACGGCATTGTTGCAGCCTTAATTTTTAAAGACCAGTTTTTCCCAAGTATTGGGGCCAATATGGGCACCTTGGCGGCACTAGCGACCTTTGGTGTTGGCTTTCTGTTTCGCCCTCTAGGCGGTGTGGTATTTGGTCATTTCGGCGACAAGCTCGGCCGCAAGAAAATGCTGGTTCTGACTGTGGTCCTGATGGGGATTTCTACCGTCGGGATTGGTTTTTTACCTAATTTCGAAGCTATTGGCTGGTGGGCACCGGTTTTACTGGTGACACTGCGTGCCATTCAAGGCTTTGCAGTCGGCGGTGAATGGGGTGGTGCTGCCCTGATGGCGGTGGAAAATGCCCCTAAAGGGAAAAAAGCCTTTTATAGCAGTGGCGTTCAGGTCGGCTATGGCGTAGGTCTGGTACTGGCAACGGGCGCAGTATCCCTTATTATTGCTACACTGGGTGAAGAGGCTTTTGCTGAATGGGCGTGGCGTATTCCATTTATTGCCAGTATCGTGCTGATCGGAATTGCGATGTGGATTCGCCGTGATCAGGATGAATCCCAAGAATTCGTAGAGAAAGTGATTAAGGCAGATCATCATCCAGAAAAACTGCCGATCTTGCAGGCAATCAGCAAACATCCGAAAGCTTTCTTTTATATTATTGCCTTACGTTTGACCGAACTGCTGACCATGTATCTGGTCACCAACTTTGCCCTGAACTATTCCACTAACAACTTGGGCATGGATAAACAATTCTTCCTGAATATTACCCTGATGGTTGGTGCGATCAGCTGTTTCAGTATTCCTTTCTTTGCCTGGCTCTCCGATAAAATTCAGCATAAAACTATGTGTGTCTGGGGTGGCCTGATCGGTGCACTGTCTGCCTTTCCGTTCTTTATGGCACTGGATGCACAAAATACCTGGATGATTATTGTTGGCGCCATTCTACTGGCCAATGTCGCGCATGACATGGTGGTCAGCGTGCATCAACCGATTTTTACCTCGCTATTTGGTACGGAATACCGCTATAGCGGTGCCGGAGTCGGTTATCAGGTCGCCAGTATTATTGGCGGTGGTTTTACCCCAATGATTGCAGCCTCCTTAGTGATTTGGGGTGATGGTTCATGGCATTATGTAGCCATCTATCTTGCGATAGGCTGCCTATTGACCGCATTAGTCGCAGCCTTGATGCCAAAAACCAAGGATTAAGCTGATGTCTGTTCAACGTTTGCATGTTTCACAACGCTTTTCTGAGATCGCCATTGCCGGCAATCTGGTTCATCTTGCCGGCCAGCTGGCGACAGATCTGGATCTGGATATCAAAGGTCAAACCCAGCAGACACTGGATATTATCGATCAGTTCCTGGCGGATGCCGGTACCGATAAAAGCCAGATCATGTCTGTGACGATTTATCTCAAAGATATTGAAAAAGATTATGTAGCGTTTAATGAAGTCTGGGATGCCTGGGTATCGGATATTCAAGCCCTGCCCCGCACCTGTGTCGAAGCTAAACTGTATGATCCACGCGTGTTAGTGGAACTGACTGTCGTAGCCGTCAAAACTGAATAGACTTCTATTCAGGCCTAATTGCTACTCATCTAAAATAGAAAAAAGTATGCACTTGGCATACTTTTTTCATTTAGGTTCTATCAGCTTAATGCTTTGACTTTACGTCGTTCCAGATCTGAATAGAGATGATATTTTTTGAGATCATTCACAGCAGTAAATCTCTGGTCTTTACTGGAATGCTCCTGCTCACGCAGGAAATCTCCTCGTAACTGATAATATTCCGGTACATCTTCATAGCGAATGACCCGATAACCGGCCATAGTCAACAAGGCATCCTGAAATTGTGCCTGCTGTGGACGTTTTAAAATCACCGGATCATCGACGGCTACAATGGCAACAATCTGGTATTGCTGATCCAGAATCACAAAATCTGCAATCAGATCACGATACTTGTGCCGGGTACGGCCAAATTTAGTAGTAAGTAGTGCGTCATAAGAAACATGGGCCAGTACAATATAATCTGGCAACACTTCTTTCAGGCGTGTAAACGTCAGTTGTTCATTTGGATTAAAAATAGCGCGCTGTTTTAAGGCACTGTCTTGCGGTTTAGGGCTATTTCTTAGCTGCTTCCATGCCATGAGCACGACACAGAACACCAAGAAACTCCCTATAATCATATAGGTGGTCATGACTCAATCCTTGCATTCTTATAATCATTCTTGTTTTATTGTTATCCAGTATAAACCCATACTATTTTTAAAATTGCCCTGCTACCATTCTGTGTAGAGACCAATACAATTCGTAGCAAAACTTGATTGCCGGTTACTTAAAAACCGCTTTTTGCTATTTCAATAGAAATTAGGGTTAAATCCTTATACGCGACTGTAAAATAGTCTCCTGATAGATCGCAATATAAATCGGTTGAACTGTAAGACAATTCCGACAAAGTGTTATTTTTATATCATTTTTCAAAAATTTAAATCGACTAAAAATAAAATATTTTACATTTTAATTGAGAACCCGAAAGCTGCATCAATAAAGTCTGACCATAAAAAAAGACACCGAAGTGTCTTTTTTATCAGCTTAATCAAGCACGTGATTTTGGCTTTGATTTTCCTTTCGGTTTAGGGCCACCGAATGGCTTTTTCGCATCACCGGTTTCACGCGGTGGCAGACCGGTATGCTGGGTCAGAATCTGGCCTTTTTTTGGACGATTATTCTGAGCTTGGCCTCTATTACTTGGGTTACCGGTACGTTTCTGTGAATCGCCCGCAACCGTCGAGTTCTTCTTACGTGCAGACTGGTATTGCCCATCTGTACCTGCAGGTTGATAGGTTGGAATCAGATGTTGCTTCGAGTTACCAATCAAGTCCTGACGCCCCATTTCCTTCAAGGCTTCACGTAATAAAGGCCAGTTGTTTGGATCATGGTAACGCAAGAAAGCTTTATGCAGGCGACGACGCTTTTCACCTTTCACGATGTCCACATCTTCAGTATAACGCGCGACTTTCGCCAGCGGGTTTTTACCGGTGTAGTACATGGTGGTTGCAGTCGCCATCGGTGACGGATAGAAAGTCTGTACCTGATCGGCACGGAAACCATTCTTTTTCAACCAGATCGCCAAATTCATCATGTCGTAATCGGTGGTACCCGGATGCGCCGCGATGAAGTAAGGAATCAGATACTGTTCCTTACCGGCTTCCTTACTGAAACGGTCAAACATCTGTTTGAAGCGATCATACGTTCCGATGCCCGGTTTCATCATCTTCGATAATGGACCTTTCTCTGTATGCTCTGGCGCAATCTTCAGATAACCGCCGACGTGATGGGTGACCAACTCTCTAACGTATTCCGGATTCAATACAGCAAGGTCATAACGCAGACCAGAACCGATCAGAATCTTTTTAATACCCGGTAAAGCACGTGCCTTACGATACAACTGAGTCAACGGTGCATGGTCGGTATGCAGATTTTGACACACACCCGGGAACACACAAGACGGCTTACGACAATTCTTCTCAATCTCAGGATCTTTACATGCCAAACGGTACATGTTGGCTGTTGGGCCACCTAAATCCGAGATAATGCCAGTAAAGCCGGGCGCGGTATCACGAATTTTTTCTACTTCACGCAGGATTGATTCTTCAGAACGGTTCTGGATGATACGGCCTTCATGCTCGGTGATCGAACAGAAAGTACAGCCACCGAAACAGCCACGCATGATGTTCACCGAGAACTTGATCATGTCAAAGGCCGGAAAGCGTGCATTACCATAGGATGGATGCGGCAGACGTGCATAAGGCAGGTCGAACACATAATCCATTTCTTCGGTAGTTAATGGAATCGGTGGTGGATTGATCCACACATCACGTTCACCATGTTTTTGTACCAGTGCACGCGCGTTACCTGGGTTAGTTTCCAGATGCAGAATACGGTTCGCATGCGCATACAGCACAGGATCATTTGCCACTTCTTCAAAAGAAGGCAAACGAATCACTGCTAATTCACGTGGTGGTAATTTATGTTTAATCGCTTTAGATGCCGGTTGTAGCTGCACGATTTGCGTATCTGGGTCCAGGTTATCCCCTTCACGCACGATTGGATTCGCTACGATTTCTTTCTGGAAATTCTGGTATTGGCTTAAGCTGTTGCCTTTATCTTTTTCGATTTCACAGCCGTCAATATCTTCGCTCATTACATACGGGTTGATGATCGGATCGACACGGCCAATAGTATCGACATCATTAGATGCAATTTCGACAAACTGGGCTTTCGCAGCTCGGTTATGTTTATTAATAATGAATGCAGTACCACGGACATCGGTAATCTGATGAATCTTTTCACCCTTGGCCAGACGATGCATGATTTCAATGATCGAGCGTTCGCCATTACCGTACATCAACAGATCTGCTTTTGAATCCATCAGAATCGAACGACGAACTTTATCTGACCAATAGTCATAATGCGCGATACGACGCAATGAACCTTCAATCCCACCTAACAATACCGGCACGTCCGGGAAAGCTTCACGACAACGTTGGCAATAGACTGTTGCGGCACGGTCTGGACGTTTATTCGGCTGGTTATCTGGTGAGTAAGCATCATCTGAACGAATCTTACGATCTGCCGTATAACGGTTAATCATCGAGTCCATATTACCGGCAGAAACACCCCAGGCAATATTCGGCTTACCGAGTACACGGAAGGCTTCTACATTGGTCCAGTCTGGCTGGGCAATAATCCCGACGCGGAAACCTTGTGCTTCGAGCACACGTCCAATGATCCCGGTCACAAATGACGGATGGTCAATATAGGCATCACCGCAGACAAAAATAAAGTCACAGCTGTCCCAACCGAGTTGGTCCATTTCCTCGCGTGACATCGGCAAAAAAGGCGCGGGTTCAAAACATGACGCCCAATATTTGTCGTAATCAAACAACGCTTTAGGCGCAGTCTGAGCGGTATAAGCAGTAGACATGGCTAGCAATTCTCGGCTGGCAGATGGAAGATCAGAAAATAGATCAAAGATGAAAGCCGAGTATTTTAGCATGAATTCAGCTTAGGTTGCTTGATTATAATTTATACAAAAACAGCTTTAAGACCTTTATTAGGAATATATACTTATCCTGATTTTGAAGAATCATTTATAGGTTTTAAACGCTGTGCCATCAGCAAGCCTAATCCTAAAATAATAGCGATAAATACACTTAGTCCTAACCATCCGGCATTTTCCCAGACTAGTCCACTTGAACTTCCAAGTAAGCTTGAACCGAGGTAGTAACAGAACAAATAAAGGGACGAACCTACCGCACGATACTGTAAGGATTGCACCGATACCCAGCTACTGGCAGTTGAATGAGCCGCAAAAAAGGAAAAGGTAAAAATCAGCAAACCAATAAAAACCAAAGCCAAGTTATCAATCAACATTAAGGCTAAGCCGAACAGCATGGTACAAAGCATGGCGGCAAGCACCTTATAACGTCCAAACTTTCTGCTCCAAGCTGCGGCTCGTGGAGAGCTATAAATTCCGGCCAGATAAGTAATCGAAATCAACCCTATCCAGACATGAGACAGTTCAAATGGTGGTTGAATCAAACGATAACTCAGATAGTTAAATACCGAGACAAAGCCCCCCATCAGAATAAAGCCCTGTAAAAACAGAATTCTTAATTTAGGATCACTCAGATTTTGCTGAAATGCTCTGATAAAACGACTGAATTGTATTGGATAAGCTTTAAAATGCCTGGACTTCGGCAATAGAAAATAAAAAGTTGTCGCGATACATAGATTCAGCAATCCAATAATCAAAGTCGCGGATTGCCAGGGAATAAAATCGACCAATGTTCCAGCAATCAATCGACCACTCATACCACCAATCGCAGTCCCGGAAATATATAGTCCCATGGCAAAGCCCACATCCTGCTCTGCCACTTCCTCTCCGATATAGGTCATTGCCACTGCCGCTACGCCACTGACTGTGAGACCTATTAGCACTCGTGTTGCCAGAAATATCGACCAGATCGGCAGTAAAGCACTGAGTAACAGCAAGACTGAAACTGAAAATAAAGACCAGACCATAATCGGCTTACGGCCAAAACGGTCTGAAATCAGACCAGTAAAGATCAAGCCAACAGCTAGTGCAATCGTAGAGAATGAAAGCGGAAAACTGCTTTGTGTCGGAGAAATATGAAAATAGTCTGCCAGAATCGGCATCATGGGCTGGACACAATACAGCGATGAGAAAATCGCAAAACCCGCCAGAAATAAGGAGAATAAGATAGCTTTAAAAGCAGATGAACCATATGCGATATGGCTTGAAGATGAATTTGAGGACATATCCGCTCCTTAGACCGGTTCAGTATACGCCTCTCAAGTTTATTTTTATGTGATATTTTAGTCGAAATAGCACATAAATAACATTTATTTGACTAAATCTTTCCCATAAAAAAAGCCCCCTGCTTATGCAGAGGGCTTTTGGAATAAT
>NZ_DDLD01000050.1:0-43292 GCF_002339435.1 Acinetobacter sp. UBA2581
TCAATGCGTAAGTCCTATATAAGTGTAATATTTTGCAAATTTCGATGACAATTTTGTACGCAATGGCTTACAGCGAGTGAGGATAAATGCCTCTATGAGCATTTCGACAATATGGCAAAATCTACCACACAAGGAAGTTATTTTTAGTCAGGAAGATTTGAAAATAATAAAGCGTAAAACGCACTAAAAAAAACAATAAATAAAAAATGATAATAGAAGAAACTACAGCGCGAAAAAGCCCGAGTTTACTCGGGCTTTTTTTTATCATTTATTTCTAAGCGCGACCAGAAATATTTTAAATATAAAAAGATCAGTTAATTTCTGCAGTTATCTAAACAGCTATTCGTAAGCCAGATCAAGTCCAATTCCTGAAATTATGTGTAAATTGAACCATATGGGATTTCTTCATATCAGTAAATAAGCAAAGACATCTGGCAGCTAAAACTATCAAAATTCATGATCTATTTTTGCAATCTGACGCAATTTCCCTTAAAATATGCAACTTGCTGTAGTGATGCACGGCAGTCAATGTATTGAATTCTCATTACTTTGATTTTTATCAAGATATATAAGCATCTCGGAGAAATCGAATGGCTTTAACAAACGCAGATCGCGCAGAGATCATTGCTAAATTTGCTCGCGCTGAAAACGACACTGGTTCACCAGAAGTTCAAGTAGCTCTTTTAACTGCTCAAATCAATGACTTACAAGGTCACTTCAAAGAGCACAAACACGACCATCATAGCCGTCGCGGTCTGATCCGTATGGTTAACCAACGTCGTAAGCTTCTTGACTACCTAAATGGTAAAGACCACGGTCGTTATGTTGCATTGATCGGTGCTTTAGGTTTACGTCGTTAATTCGATTTAAACTTTATTTTCGGGTTTATTGCATGCCTTGTGCTTTATTGCTGAAAACTAAAGTCGGTTTAGCCTTTGGCTAGATCAGGGGAAGGGGCGAATGTTCGCTCCTTCTTTGTGTTTAAAAATAGTGTTTATTTCTGGTGAGGTCGGCTTCTAAGCTTTGTCATTTACCCGTCCATTTGGACGTGAATGCCAAACCTTAGGGGTCTCCACTAGAATAAAATCAGGAAAAAATAAAACATGTCGATGTTTAATATTGTTCGTAAAGAATTCCAATTTGGTCAACATCAGGTTGTCCTAGAAACAGGTCGTGTTGCGCGTCAAGCCAATACTGTATTGATTACTATGGGCGGCGTAACTGTATTGGTTGCTGTTGTTGCTCAACCAACTGCTAAAGCAGGTCAAGACTTTTTCCCACTGACTGTTAACTATCAAGAAAAACAATACGCAGCTGGTCGTATTCCTGGTGGTTACGGTAAACGTGAAGGTCGTGCATCTGAAGCTGAAACGCTGATTTCACGTCTGATCGACCGTCCAATCCGTCCATTGTTCCCAGAAGGTTACTATAACGAAATCCAGGTGACTGCGACTGTTGTATCTTCTGACAAGACTATGGAAGCTGACATTGCAGCAATGCTGGGTACTTCTGCAGCACTTGCGATCGCAGGTACACCATTCCGTGGTCCAATCGGTGCGGCACGTGTGGGTCTGATCAACGGTGAATACGTTCTAAACCCAAGCTTTGAACAATTGAAAGAAAGTGATCTTGATCTTGTCGTTGCAGGTACGGAATCTGCAGTACTGATGGTTGAATCAGAAGCGAAAGAACTTTCAGAAGACCAAATGCTGGGTGCAGTATTGTTCGGTCATGATGAAATGCAAATCGCGATCCAAGCAATCAAAGAATTCGCGACTGCAGCTGGTGCGAAAGAATCAACTTGGGTTGCTCCTGAGAAAAACGAAGACCTTCGTGCAAAACTGAAAGAAGCATTCGAAGCGAAAATCTCTGAAGCATATACCATTGCGGTGAAACAAGACCGTTATGCAGCACTTGATGCACTTCAAGCAGAAGCACTCGCTCAGTTCGTTCCAGAAGGCGACGAAACTGGTCTTGCTGATGACGTAAACGAATTATTTGAAGATCTTAAATACCGTACCGTACGTGACAACATCCTGTCTGGTAAACCACGTATTGATGGTCGTGATACTAAAACTGTTCGTGCCCTTGATGTACAGGTTGGCGTATTAGACCGCGCTCACGGTTCTGCATTATTCACACGTGGTGAAACTCAGGCATTGGTAACTACTACTCTGGGTAATACTCGTGATGCGTTGATGGTAGATACCCTGGCCGGTACTAAAACTGATAACTTCATGCTTCACTACAACTTCCCTGCATATTCTGTAGGTGAAACAGGTCGTGAGTCTGGTCCTAAACGTCGTGAAATCGGTCATGGTCGTCTGGCTCGTCGTGGTGTTCAAGCTGTGCTTCCAGCAGCTGACCGCTTCCCGTACGTGATCCGTATCGTATCTGACATTACTGAATCTAATGGTTCATCTTCAATGGCGTCTGTATGTGGTGCTTCTCTATCATTGATGGATGCCGGTGTTCCACTTAAAGCACCAGTTGCGGGTATCGCAATGGGTCTGGTGAAAGAAGGCGAACGTTTCGCAGTTCTTTCTGACATCCTGGGTGACGAAGACCATCTTGGTGATATGGACTTTAAAGTAGCGGGTTCTGCCAACGGTATTACTGCGCTGCAAATGGACATCAAGATCGAAGGTATTACTGAAGAGATCATGGAAGTTGCATTGAACCAGGCTTATGCAGGTCGTATGCACATCCTGAACGCGATGAATCAAGTGATTTCACGTGCTCGTCCAGAAATTTCTATGCACGCGCCGACTTTCCAAGTGATCAACATCAACCCTGACAAGATCCGTGACGTGATTGGTAAAGGTGGTGCGACTATCCGTCAAATCACTGAAGAAACTAAAGCTGCGATTGACATCGAAGATAACGGTACAGTACGCGTATTTGGTGAAACTAAAGCTGCTGCACAGGCTGCGATTGCAAAAATTCAGGCGCTGACTGCTGAAGTTGAGCCGGGCACTATTTACACTGGTAAAGTGATTCGTATCGTTGAATTCGGTGCGTTCGTGAACATCCTGCCAGGTACTGACGGTCTGCTTCACATTTCTCAAATCTCTAACGAACGTATTGCCAACGTGGCTGACGTATTGAAAGAAGGTCAGGAAGTGAAAGTACAGGTTGCTGACGTTGACAACCGTGGTCGTATTAAATTGACAATGAAAGACATCGAACAAGCATAATTCGATTACTTTTAAGTCTGAAAAAGCCCGCATCATGCGGGCTTTTTTATTTGGACAGATTCTTTATTTAAGAACCGAAATACATTTAATAATCACATTCTATAAAAATAGATGATTAAACCTTATATGGAAATACGCTTGGTTGAGAAATTTGTTCCCATTCAGGTAAGCGGATCGGCTTCAGAGTTTTTCAGCATGCGATAAATCTCGTCTTTTAATTTCAGTTTTTTGCGTTTAATTGCATCAATATCATCGTTGATATGATTGACCGGATCGAGTTCAAGCTGGCTAATCTGTTTGTCCAATTCGCTATGTTCCTCAAACAGTCGGGCAAAGTAAGGATTTTCCTCACGTAATTGCACAATTAAATCACGGTATTCTGGGAACATATATTTGATCTTTTTATTGCAGTCTTTGGTTTTCATAGGGATATTTATCACTCAAAAAATAAAAGAAAAAAGCAAAATATGCCCTAGTCCGCATTGATCTAACTCATGCAGACCGGACATTAAAGGGCATTACTTGAAATGCAGATGTTTCACCTCACGACGTAATTCCTGCACTTCATCAATCAGATCCAGCATCATGGCAACGGCACTAAAGGAAGCATCAAAATCACGCTGCAAACGGTAAGCGCGTTGTGCACGGGTGATATCTTCCCCGAGGAAGGTACCAGGAGGCGTTTTAGAACGGTTCGGCAAAATTCCATGTTCAATAAGTTGCATTACCCATTCCGGACTTTGGCCACATGCTTCAGAAAAGTGGAACAAATCAAAGGTACGATCATCCATGATTTCAGAGGGGATATAACCGTTGGAAAAGTTTTCTCTATATTGAATTGTAGTCATAGCTCTACTCCTTAAACAGCCAGGCTTGAGACATTCAGAAAGGAAGGTCGTCCTGAAGTAGGGGAATGCCATAATATTTTATGGCCGCTGCGCTGTGCCCTAACGGTATGGGATGCTAGTTGAACCAGCATCCTGCCTAGAAGAGGAACTCCTATCCTATGGAAATCCTGCTTGAACCTGAACAGCTCAGTCTGAGCAGGAAAACAAAGATCTAGGCGGGCATCTGTTTTTATAGTTTTATCTGTCATTTGCAAACCATCCTCTGTTTGCAACACACATTTACCCATGCCTATCAATTGAGGAATACATGTTGCATAGATACTCTGTTCCAGAGTCCGTAGCAGATTGAATTGCAGCTGAAGATAGATCATTGTGTGAATAAAAAATAACCGTCTTCAATTCATTATTATGAGTTTGGGCTAAGGGAAACAGTTTTTATTTGTACTTAATTGTTTCAAATCATAACCATTAAAAAAGCCCCTGAAACAGGGGCATGGAAAACTGACAAAAATTAGTATTTTATCCAGGTCACACTGCGTCCAATAACCGAAACGCCTACATAACCACGCAGGGTCAGACGTTTGCCATTGGCGCTTAAACGCGCTTTACCTTTGTAAACTTTGCCGCTGATTGGATCAAGTACCTTGCCATCATGGAATTCGCGAGGTTTTTTTGGGTCTGCCTTAAAATCCCAGATAAATGGCAAGCCAATAAATGGTTTATTCTTAAGCTGTCCTGGGCATTTGCTACAGATTCCCAGTTTTTCTGCACCTGGCAGGCTGCGAGTTTCTACGATAATTCCCTCATAGCTACCATCTGGTTTTTTGCGGATTTCAACATCAGCACGAGAATAACCGGATTGATCATCGATAGTCTTCCATTTCCCCAGTAGTGGATCTTCAGACGCAAGGCTTAAACCTGCTGCTGTTGCTAATGTGATCCCCATCATTAAGCGACTTAAAATTTTCTTCATAACATGCCTGTTGATCAATGATTATTCGTATTAGATTTATTACTCTAATTTATTCATAAAATGTAACAAAATCAATAGCGTAAAATGTGATGAGATTGGCATAAAATTAATAAATTCATGTGAATTATCACATGACCTAAAAATAAAAAAGCTCCTAAGGAGCTTTTCTTAATAATCTGAATTCGAAACTAGTTTTTAATCCAGGTCATATTGCGTCCGACCGGTGCACCTTCAGCACGGCTATGAATGACGAGATGCCTGCCATTATTTTTCAGGCGGGCACGGGCCTGATAAAGCTGTCCAGAAACCGGGTCGAGCAGAGTGCCGTTAATAAATTCATTGCTATGGTCGGGATGACTACTCAGTCCCTTAAGCATTGTGAGTCCGATGAGCGGTTGATCTTTCAATGCACCTTTGCATAGGGTGCAAGTTTGCTGTCGAGCTGCCCCTGGAATCTCACGGACATGCACAATTTTGGCAATATAGCGATCCTGAGCATCCTTACTAATCACCACATCTGCCAGGGAATAACCGGTACGGTCATCAATGGTTTTCCAGTGGCCAAGTAATGGGTCACTGTTGGCGAAAGCAGATAGACTGATGGTGCTTGCTGCTGTAAGAATGATAGAACAAAGCAGTTTGAATCTCATTGCCACATTACCCCATGTTATTGAAAATATATTTAATTTCTTAAAGGCATAAAAAAATTATGGGATTAATATAGCGTGAAAAATACACTAAATACCAGTCAATAATCACATTAAATTAAGAAAAATGAATATGAGTTAAAATTTACGTTCATTCATCCTGATGAGGGTGGGTGAATATTTTTGTGATAAGGAGTGAGATAAAGATAATGATTTTAAGCTGTCCAAGCCTTTGATCTGGTCAGACAGCTTACAGATGAGAATTTATAAAAACATGAGATTTACTCGACTTTCACCCAAGACACTGTACGTCCGAGCATGGGTGTACCTACATAGCCACGAAGCGTTAGCACATTGCCTCGGGAATTCAGCGTTGCCTTACTTTTATAGATATTGCCGGTTAGTGGATCGAGAATTGAACCATTAACGAATTCATTTTTCTTTTCTGGATTTGGTTTTAGACCTGATAAGACAGATAGACCCAGAATAGGTACGTCTTTCAGTGCCCCCTTACATTTAGAGCAATGGGTATGTGCAGGACGATTTGGAATAGCATGGATACGAACGACTTTACCCTGATAAGTACCATCATTGAGTTTACTGATTTCAACATCAGCACGTGCATAGCCTGTTTTGTCATCAATGGCTTTCCATGTCCCCGTGATTTCGGCTGCATAGCTGAAGCTCTGCACAGCACATAACATCACACCCATTAAATATCGAAATTTCATTTAAAATCTTCCACTTATTTTTTTGATTTTTTTACTTTGAAAATACCGTTGATCTTCTGATTCTATCGGTGTGCAAATTTTAATCATGTGGCAAGCTTGAAATTAAGTACATTTGTCTTTTTATATGAGAAATTTTGGTCAATATTTTATGAAAATATAAAATGAAAAAAGCACTCAATATTGAGTGCTTTTTTGAGCCGAACAGGGGAGGTTATTAACTGAGGTGTTCACCAAACAGGCTCAAAGCTTCTTCAGCCGTAAAAATATAACGGCTATTACAGAACTGACAGTCCATCTCAATTGGATTCTGGAATTCTAAAGTTTCACGAACCGATTCTACACCAATCTGCTGTAAGGCAATCGCACAACGTTCTTTAGAACAGGTACAGCCAAACTGCAAATGTTCTACTTCTGGTAAGCGCACTTCTTCTTCGTTATATAAACGATAGAGAATTTCATTGGCCTCCAGAGTGACCAGTTCTTCTGTTTTTAATGTTTCAGTCAGCATGGTCAGACGTGGCCATAAGTCTTCATCGACACGGCGTTGTTCTTCTTCACTGTTACGCGGTAGCAATTGAATCAGCAAACCACCTGCACGGTTGTTGTCACTGGCCAGCACGATACGTGTCGGAATCTGGGCAGACAGGTCATAATATTGCATTAGACAGCCAGCCAGATTTTCCTGATCAAGCGGAACAATACCCTGATAACGCTCACCAAATTCAGGCTCGATATTGATAAACAGCACTGGATTAGTCAGTGATTTTAAAACTGTGCTGCTATCTTCTGCTGCCTGAAAGTGTGGATCTTCTTCGTAATCCGCCAGTGCACGTACTTCACCGCGATGGTTACATTCAGCCATTGCCCATTTAAATGTGCCTGAAGCCTGAATTTGCAGGCTGATACGCCCTTTAATTTTCAGGGTGCTGGCCAATAGTGCAGTGGCGCTCAGCATTTCACCTAACAGGATTTTTACTGCAGGCGCATAGTCACGCTGGGCCAAAATTGTTTGTAAAGCTTCTTCAAGATGCACCACTTCACCACGAACAGGGCTATCTTCAATAAAAAAGCGTTGGCGTAAATCAGACATAAAATTCTCCATAACCCTGCTTTAATGGTGGCATTATTGTAAAACACAAGTTATGCCAGATCATCTCTTATGGCATCAATTCCTGAAGCGTTGTTGTCCTGTTGCGTGTCCGTATCCTGTTCTGGTATTTTTTTTAGCTGATCCTGAGCAAAAAGATACTCCAGTTCTGCCAGTGTATTCCTTGAGCCTGCAGAATTAAACGGGCTCTCCGTATCCAGATGAAATTGACGATTGAGCAGGTTTTCATCGTGAGTATGAAACTCATGGATCTTTTGTTGCGCCTGCTCTTCAGACAGTCCGCTCAGCTGACCTAGCAGACACTGACTGAGTTCTCGTGCAGAAGCATAGGTTTCTCGCCAGATTCGTTCCACGCCCAGCTCCTGAAGTAGATGGACATGATGCCGGTCACGTGCCCGTACCCATAAAGACATATCAGGATAATTTAATCGCAGATGCCGGACGGTCAGCAGTGAATCTTCAATATCATCAATGGCGACAATCACATGCTGAACCGTATCCAGATGTGCCTGAGCTAAAGCCTCTGGCTCAGTCGCATTGGCCTGATAGAAGGTAATACCGTAAGAGGTGAGCAATTCAGTTGCTTCGATATTGCTGTCCATGACACTGAATTTTTGTTGCTGTTGCAGCAAAATACGGGTAATGATCTGGCCAAAACGGCCAAAACCGATTAATAAAATTGGTGCAGTATTTGGTGGAAGGCTTTCAATGTCAAAGGTCGCTGCCAAATGATTTTGCCGATCCAGTCGTGGCAGAATCTGGTTATGTAATAACCAGTAAAATGCCGGTGTGAGTAGCATGGATAAACTTGCCATCCACATCAATGGGGAGAGCAGGGTTGGAGTAATGATCTGCTGCGAAAGTGCAATGATGAGTGCCAGAAAAGCGAACTCACCACTTTGTGCCACACTGGCGGCGAGTAGCGTACTGTTGCGCCAGCTATGTTGATAATAACGTGCCAATCCTAAGGTAATCGCAAATTTAATCAGGATCAGCGAAAGTGTTCCGGCAATAATCAATACGGGTTGCGTCAGTATATCGGCAA
This sequence comes from Acinetobacter sp. UBA2581, assembly GCF_002339435.1. NCBI lineage: Bacteria > Pseudomonadati > Pseudomonadota > Gammaproteobacteria > Moraxellales > Moraxellaceae > Acinetobacter > Acinetobacter sp. UBA2581. The sequence goes on from NZ_DDLD01000050.1 coordinate 8,550, forward strand.
ACTGCAATGACATGCCCAGGCTGATAAAAGCCAGCCCAATCAATAATCCGCTAAAAGGCTGCAGACTCTTTTCGACCGAAATCCGGAAATCAGAATCAGCCAGTAACATGCCAGCAAATAATGCCGCGAGGTACAGATTCAATCCCAGCGTATCCATCAGGACTAGTAAGCTCAGGAAAATGACAATGGCAACAATGCTATGCAATTCATGACGACCACTTTTGGCAATCCAGCGATAGAGCGGCTGCATGAAATAGCGGTTACATAGAAATAAGCCAGTAAAGGTAGCCATCATGGCAGCAAAATAAGCTATGCCATGTTCTGTTGAACTGACCCCAGCAAAAAGCGGAATCGCTGCAATGATAGGAATTGCAATCAGTGCATGAATCAGGGTGTTGGCATAAGCGGATTGACCATAACTGGTCGCCAGTTGTTGCTGATTATTTAAAAACTGGGTCACCAACGTCATGGCAGAGAGGCTGCCGGCCAGTCCGATGACAATGCTGGAAACCAGATGCTGATCGAGAAAGAACCAGGCCAGCAGGCTCAAAATCAGGGCCGTGCTCAGTACCTGTAAAATGGCCATAAACCACAGGGGTTGCCCAAGCTGAAGAATTCGTTGTGGTCTGAGTTGCAGACCAATCCAGAACATCAGGGCTAACAGGCTGATTTGAATAAAAGTCTGCATCACCTCAGGAGCAGAGATCAGCGCTAAGGCACTCGGCCCAATGATTAAACCTGTCAGTAAATAGCCCAGCACTGTTGGCAGTCTGAGTTTATGGCTCAGTGGCACCATTAACAGTGCAATCGCCAGAACCAGCGCTATTTGTAACAGTATCGACATTTTTCCGCCTTAAATTTTATTTTCATCCAGTCTTAAAGTTGAGCCTTTATCAAATGAAGATGGTCTCAATATTTTAGCTGAGTTCTTGTGGATCGATATCCAGTGTCAGCTTCATATTGGATGGCTTATCCTGTAACAGGTTTAGCCACCAGCTACGGACATAATAATGCAAACGGGCACGGTCTGCGGACAATAGCACCATATGAGATTGATAGCGTCCGGCCTTGCGTTCCATCGGGGCAGGAATGGGACCCCAGATGTCCAGCACCAGATCGGGATATTGCCTGAGCAGGGCAGCATGTTTCTGTAAGAATTCGGTATTTTGTGCCTGATCTTTGGATTCACAGCGAATCAGCACGGCATAACGAAAAGGAGGCATCTGGGCGATTTGCCGTTCGGTCAAAGTCTGCTTGGCAAAGGCGCGGTAATTTTCAGTGACTAAGGTATTCAGCAGCGCATGATCAGGTCTTAGGGTCTGTAAATATACATCCCCTTTATGTTCCCCACGTCCTGCACGACCTGCGACCTGTACGATCAATTGTGCTGTACGTTCTGTGGCCCGGAAATCGACACTGAGCAGACCAGAATCGATATCCAAAATTGCAACCAGCGTGACATAAGGAAAATGATGGCCTTTGGCCAGCATCTGCGTGCCGAGCAGAATCGCAGGCTCACTTTTCTGGATCTTGTCATAGATCTTTTGCCAACTACCCACCCGGCTGGTCGAGTCGCGATCGACCCGGATCACTTCAGAATCTGGAAAAAGCTCATTCAGATGTTCTTCAACTTTTCCAGTGCCCATGCCTAAAGTGGCCAGCTCCTGATGCTGACATTGCGGGCATTGTTCAGGCATACGATGAATGGTGCCACAGTGATGACAATGCAGATGCTGATAAGGTTGCCGATGCACAGTGAAATTGGCATCACAGTTCGGACACTGCGCCTGCCAACCACAACTGCCACAGATCAATACGGGTGCATAACCACGACGATTCAGAAAAATGAGCACCTGTTCTTTTTTGGCCAGGCGTTTTTTGATTTCTTCAATCAGATGCAGGCTGATGCCATGCTGCTTTGGCGCGACTTTTAAATCCAGAATATGGATTTTTGGCATCAGCGCTGTACCCGCGCGTTGATTCAGTTCCAGTACCTGCATTTTACCTTGCTGCACCAGTGCATAACTGTCAATGCTGGGTGTTGCCGAACCCAAGAGTACTGGACATTGCTGTAAATGTCCCCGGTACAATGCCACATCACGGGCATGATAGCGAAAGCCTTCCTGCTGTTTAAAAGACAGGTCATGCTCTTCATCCAGAATGATCAGGCCCAGATTCGGCATCGGTGTATAAATCGCAGAACGGGTGCCAAGCACAATGGAAGCTTTACCGGTTTCAGCGGCTTGCCAGGCTTGTAAGCGTTTACTGTCATTCAGGCCAGAGTGAAGCAAGGCAATATGACAATGGAAACGGGACTGAAAGCGGCTAATCGTTTGTGGCGTCAGTCCGATTTCAGGCACCAGTACCAGTACCTGCTTGCCCTGTTTCAGTACCTGTTCCATGATCTGAAGATAGACTTCAGTTTTACCGCTGCCAGTCAGGCCATCGAGTAAAAAGGCCTGATATTGCTTGCGGTATTTCAGCACTTGCTGAATCGCATGTTTTTGTTCCGGATTGGCCGTTAATGGCATCTGGGCCAGTTGTACAGGTTGCGGGCTAAAATCCTGTGCTTCCAGGACACATTCGCAAATCCCTTTTTTTTCGAGCGCTTTTAAAGTCGCTGTTTCTATTCCGGCCAGATTTAAGAGATTCTCAGTTGTTCCCACCGGATGCAGTTTTAGAATCCGATAGGCTTCCTGTTGCCTCTCGGAACGGCGAACCTTGGCTTCAGCCTCATGATCCAGCAATTTCCAGTTTCGGGCCAGCAGGTTATAAGGTTTGCCCTGACGCAATAAGGTCGGCAAAGCAGTCTGGATCACTTCCCCGATAGGAAACTGGTAATACTGTGCTGACCAGGTCAATACACTTAAAACCTGGGAATTGATAATGGCACGGTCATCTAAGAGCTCGGTGATGGCTTTCAGTTTGAAGCTCGGATCAATCGGAGCATCTAGCGGTAATTTTTCAGTAATCACGCCGACCAGATTTTGCCGGCCAAAAGAAACCGCGACTCGGGCACCCACTTCTGCCTGCTGATATTGTTCCTGACTCAAGCTATAGTCAAAACAGTCAAACAGATGCACCGGCACTGCAACACGAACACGATAAACAGGGGCAGTAACGGGAACAGAATTTGGCATAGTAACAGAGTGGGTCCTGATGAAATTTCGTCGTGCTCAAAGTTCAGTTATGTTAGAGTGAGCAGATAATTTATATTGAAGAATATGAATGATTTTGATGGTCTGACGCAACAGCGTTAAGCAAAATTTTGGAAAATTAGAGCATTACAATGCCTGCATATCAGTTTACTGCGCTTGACGCTTCAGGGAAGCAGCAAAAAGGCGTGCTTGAGGGGGATTCAGCACGACAAATCCGGCAACAGCTTCGGGATCAGGCGCTGATTCCGGTGTCCGTAGATCCGGTTGAGAAAAAAGACCAGTATTACCGTCGCAAATGGTTTGAAAAAAGCATCACTGCCTATGATCTGGCCCTTATGACCCGGCAACTCTCGGTACTGGTCGCTGCCGCAATTCCGCTAGAAGAAGCCATTCGCGCCGTCGGCAAGCAGAGCGAAAAAGTTCATGTGCAAAATCTGCTGATGTCAGTACGCTCCAAGGTGCTGGAAGGGCATAGCTTGGCTCAGGCACTGCAACAGTCTGGACGTTTTCCGGAACTGTATATTGCCACTATTGCGGCCGGTGAACGTTCTGGCCACTTGGATTTGATTTTGGATCAGTTAGCCGACTATACCGAAAACCGCTTCGCCATGCAGAAAAAGATTCAAGGGGCGATGATCTATCCGATTATTTTGCTCTTGATGTCTTTTGCGATTGTGATGGGTCTAATGACCTATGTGGTACCGGATATCGTCAAGACCTTTGATCAAAGCAAAGATGCCTTGCCGTGGATTACAGTGACTTTAATGAAAGCCAGCGATTTTATCCGGATCGCCTGGCCATTTTTGTTGATAGGGAGTGCGGCAAGTATTTTTCTGCTGGTACGTTTTTTAAGAACGACCGCTGGGCATTATGCTTTTGATCGTCTAACTCTGAAACTACCTTTATTCGGAAAATTATCACGTGGCATTAATGCTGCCCGTTTTGCCAGTACCTTATCAATTCTAACCCAGTCTGGTGTGCCACTGGTGGATGCCTTACGCATCGGAGCAGCGGTAAGTAATAACTGGGTGATCCGGGATTCGGTTAATCTGGCTGCTGAAAAAGTCACTGAAGGGGGGAACCTGGCTACCCAGCTGGAACGTAGTGGTTATTTCCCCCCGATGATGGTACAAATGATCAAAAGTGGCGAAGCCTCGGGGGAGCTGGATCGTATGCTGGAACGGGCATCGACCATGCAGGACCGTGAAGTGACCACGCTGATTTCGACATTACTCGCGCTTCTGGAGCCGCTGATGCTAGTACTTATGGCCAGTATTGTGCTAGTAATTGTGATCGCGGTGATGCTGCCAATCGTGAATATGAATAATATGATTTAAATAACATGTGTAACGTCTACGAAGAATCGAAAGTGCCTGAACTTTCTAAAGATGAATGAGAGATATTGAATGAAAAGGAATCCAAATCAAGCCATAGACCCTTCAACTACAGCTGTTGAACCTACCGTACGTGTGAGCCAGTTACGTGCACATCGTGCCTCAGGTTTTACCCTGATTGAAGTAATGGTGGTTATTGTTATTCTCGGTGTGCTTGCGGCCCTAATTGTTCCAAATGTAATGGGACGCGGTGAAAAGGCTAAAGTGGATACCACAGTCATCAAATTGCAGAGTATTGCGGGTTCACTGGATCAATATAAGCTGGACAATGGCAAATATCCAAGCATGCAGGAAGGTGGTCTAGATGCACTGGTAAATCAGCCGGCAACAGCGAAGAACTGGCTGCCAGGTGGCTATGTGAAAGGGGGTTATCCGAAAGACAGCTGGGATAATGACCTGCAATATGTGATTCCAGGAACCAATGGTCGTGCTTTTGATTTGTACTCTTTTGGTGCCGATGGACAGGCAGGTGGCGAAGGAACTGATGCTGATATTTATTACCAACCTTAATTGATAATTATTATAAATTAGTGAGTTATTGAATATATCACTTCACTTGATTGGTTGTTTCAATACTAGGTGAAGTGATAATAACTCTCAATCATAAAATATAATATAAGTAACTGAATTTAATAATATTAGTATAATATTAATGATTTGATAGTTATAATAAGAATTATTCCCATATTTATCTATTACAATTATCGTAAAATGTGAATAAATATAGCCTTTCTATTTACAAAAAATAGCTCATAATATTCTTAATGGCCCTTTTTTAGCCAAAGGAGAATGGTATGAAAGCATTAATATTGTCGGATGAAATAAACCAGTTTCATTGGTCGATGCTGAAATCTGTTCTTTTGGTTTTAAGCATTCTTCCAGCCAGCCAGGGAATTTTGCATTTATGGCAGACCACTGAAGGCAGCAGCCAGATTATGGTTGGTTTCTTTGCCATTAGCATGATGAGTACCTTATTCGTACTATGCTTCTGGTCAGCATTAAAAGCATCGGTCGTACAGTTTGAACAGGAACAGGCCTCTGCATTTGAAAATGGTATTGTTCAGATCTATCGTTATATTCCAATGTTGTCACTGGCGAGCATGTTGTCTTATCTGGTGATCCAGTTTTAATAACATATAGATAAAAAAACCGAGGCATGAACCTCGGTTTTTTTATAGTTCCTCCCTTTTAAAAAGGGAGGCCGGGAAGGATTTAGAAAATTAACTCCCTCTTGCGCCATATATGGATCACCTTTTGCAAAGGGGAAACTTTTGAGAGAAATTATCTTCTCGACTTAAAGCTGATATCCACTTTACGTGGACGGAAGCGCCAGCCCAGCAATAAGAGCAATACGGAGAAAATCAGCACTGGCCAGTCGCTGAGTTTCATATAGAGCGTTTCACCCTGCATGGCGGGGAGCTCACCGCGGAGTATAGCTTCTTTATCCATAGGTGCACGTTTCACAATATGACCATTGTGGTCGATGAACGCGGTTACCCCGGTATTGGTGGCACGAATAAACCAGCGACCATTTTCCTTGGCCCGCATTTGCACCATCTGTAAATGTTGCTGTGGACCGGCAGTGCCGGTAAACCAGGCATCATTAGATACGGTCACCAGAAAATCGCTTTGGCTTGCATTACGACGAGTCAGGTTTGGATAAGCCACTTCATAGCAAATTGCCGCACCTAGAGGATGGTTTTTCACATTTAATGGTTTCTGGATATCCGCACCACGCGAAAAACCACTTACCGAAGGGTCGTTTTGCAGAGCTGGAAGTACCCAACTGAGTGCGCCAGAGAGTGGAATGTATTCTCCAAAAGGCACCAGACGCTGCTTCTTATAAAGTCCACTCGACTCATCACCAGTGGCCATGATGCTATTGTAATATTTTGGCGTGCCTGCTTCCTGTGACTCAGCCAGATCCCAGAACGGAATACCTGTGACCCAAGCTGTTCCAGATTTTTCTGCCTGAACTTTCATCGCATCCAAAAAAGGCTCAATGTCGGTCTGGAACATCGGAATCGAAGATTCTGGCCAGACAATCAGGTCACGTCCCCATTCGGTCTTGCTCAGATTGGCATAGATCAGCAGGGTTTTTACCTGATATTCAGTTAACCATTTCAGGTCCTGGGGGATATTGCCCTGGATCAGAGAAACAGTGAGCGGCTTTTCATTTTTTTCTTGCACAAAAGTCAGTTGTGCTGCGCCCCAAGCACCCAATAACAAGAGTGCAGAAGGAACGATCCAGAAGACCCGTTTACTTAAGATTTCAACCAGTGCACAGGCCAGAACAATCACTACAAAGGACACCCCAAATACACCAAATAAAGGCGCATAGGCATCCAGATAAAGCTCAGTAAAAGCATAACCTGCAAATAACCATGGGAAACCGGTAAATACCCAGGTTTTGGCCCATTCAAAGATCACCCAAAGTGGTGCGAAGGTAAGAGGTGTTTCCGGGAAAAAACGACGATAAATAAAAGTCTGAAGCGCAGTAAACAGTCCCATGACGATCGCCATGATCAGGATCATGATTACGCTCAGGAAAGCACTGGTATCGCCATATACATGAATAGAGGTATAGAGCCAGAATGCACCCACAAACCATAATCCAATCCCATAAGCCCAGCCAATGCCAAAGGCCTGTTTCGCACTACGACCACGGACGCAAGCATACAGTAAGGCAGGAGAGAGAATCGCCAGCCACCAGTAATGATAAGGTGCCAGTGCCAGGCTAAAAATAGCGCCGGCAAATAAGGCAATCAATACGGGATAAATCAGGGCTAACTGCTTTTGCTGCTGGGCTGGATTTAATAGCTTATCGAAATATGCTCTCATTGGCGCACAGCTCGAATTAAACGAATAGAACGTGAATCTGCCTCAAGAATGGTAAATTGCCAGTTTTCCAGTTCAATCGTCTGACCTTCCAGATCATTTACCAAACCAATTTCTTGTAATAACAAACCGCCCATGGTTTCAACTTCATCATCGGAGAAATTGGCATCCAGCATATTGTTAAAATGCTCGATTGGTGTCAGCGCTTGTACTACCCATGTATTGGCTGTTTTCGGGTCTTGGTCTGGAACAATATATTGTGCTTCTTCATCAGCAATATCATGTTCGTCTTCAATTTCACCCACAATTTCTTCGAGAATATCTTCTAGGGTCACCAGACCTGAAGTTGTACCGTACTCATCAATCACTACCGCAATATGAGTCTGGGTATTTTTCAGCATACGTAGAACCTGATCCGAACGCGCACTTTCCGGCACAAACAGCGGCTGACGCATCAAGGCACGAATATCGACTTTGGAAGAAGGCTCGGTCAGGAAAGGAAGCAGATCTTTGGCCAGCAAAATACCAACCACATTATCCGGTTGGTCAGATGAGAACACAGGGAATCGCGAATGCGCAGATTCAACTAAAACATGCAGAATTTCCAGAAGTTGGTCATCTTCCTGCAAGCTAATCATGGACGTTCTTGGCGTCATGACTTCACGAATTTTGGTGGCTGGCAGATCCAATACGCCTTCCAGCATTGCAACAGTATCGGGTTCTAAAAATCGACGTGAATCTTGTACTAATTTTAGCAGTTCGTCGCGAGTTTCGGGTGCAGTTCCCAGCCATTTACGTAAGCCGCGCATACCCCACGACGGGCCTGATTCCTCGTGCATGATCTTTCCTAAAGACTCTTAATATCTAAAAAAACGTGATTTTATCATACCGCAGAAAATACGCTTGTCTATTGTAATTATGCTGCGCAGACTTGATCGCGCGGGTCAGTATGGTTTTGTGAATTGGTTCAAAGCGCGGGCTGCAATGCGATAGCCGCTTTATGCTAAAATAAGGCTGATCTTGAATTCCTGAGTCTGTCGATGTCTGAAGCCGAAATTACGCCAAGCCTGCAATTGAATACCCGTGGATTACGCTGCCCTGAGCCAGTCATGATGTTGCATCAAGCCATCCGTAAGTCTAAAGCTGGTGATGTAGTTGAAGTTTTTGCTACGGATAATTCAACTTCCTGGGATATTCCAAAATTTTGTATGCACCTTGGCCATGAACTGCTGCTTCAAGAAGAACGTCTGGATGAAAATGGCAATAAAGAGTTCCATTATCTGGTGAAAAAAGGCGGTTAAGAGATTTTTTGGGTAGATGAGTGATTCATTTGCCCATATTTTTGAAAGATTAAAATGAAAAGAAAGCTATTTTTTTTGAATACTTGATCTGCTTGAAGTTCCTGACTTTCAGAAAATAAAAATTTGATATTAAAGCCTCTTCCAGAATTACAGTGATGAATCGGAACCATGGCCAGACCAATGAATCTAGGCTGGATATAAATAATTCACTATAATGCCGCAAAAATATTTATAACAATTAAAAATGATAAAAAATCATATCGCTCAAGTATTAGAGCAATTGGGTCTTAGCGCACAGAAGCGTGCTTTGCTTGTTCAGTTTTCCCATCAAAAACTTAATTCTGAAGTTTTTCTGCAACGTATTGATGGCCAACATGTCCTGAATCAGGGACTAAAAATTGAGCTGATTTGTGTGTCGACTAATACCTTGATTCCCCTTAAAGAATTTATTGGAATTCAAGTAGCGATAGATCAGGTCACAGATCAAGGACAGTTATTTCGCAGTTCCGGAATTATTACGGCAGCAACTCAGGGACAGAGTGATGGTGCATTAGTGCTTTATAAACTCACCTTGGAAGATGCAACGTCGCTATGGCATAAACGCCGTAATAGTCGTGTGTTCATGGACAAGAGTGTCCGAGAGATTACTGAAATCTTATTCAAAGAATGGCAGGGTAAGAGTCCATTATTTGCGGCTGCACTCAAGCTGGATTTATCCGGTTTGCAGCAAACTTATGATGTGCGTCCTTTTACTATGCAGTTGAATGAAAGCGACTATGACTTTTTAACCCGTTTATGGCGTAGTGAGGGGATTAACTGGCTGATTGATGAGTCTGAGCTTATAATTGTGCATTCATCTGCACCGATTGCAGCACAAAAGCTTAGATTAATTGATGACAATAGCCACTACCAAGCTTTAAGCCGCAGGGCGATCCGTTTCCATCGTTCCAGTGCGACTGAACAAGAAGATAGCATGACCAGTTTTATTGCAGAACGACAGTTGCAGCCGACCGCTGTACATATCCAGCGCTGGCATGCCGGTCGCTTGAATCAGGAAGAAGGCATAGGTTCAGTACAAAGCAAGCACCAGCAGAGTCAGGTTCAGGATAATGCCAGCCTGGCATTGGAACAAGGCTGGAACATCAGTCCGGCATGGATCACTGATCTCAGGCATGCAGATCAGGCAACTCTAGCCTCGGATGCACAAATCGAGAAAATAAACCAAAATTTGCAGTATTTCTATGATGCACAGGCCAAACAATTTTTAGCAACATCCACGGTACGTGATGCCCAAGTGGGTTACTGGTTTCGGCTGGATCAGCATCCTGAAATTGACCAGCATCCAGCAGTAGATAAAGAATTTTTAATCATCTCTAGGAAATTTTATAACCAAAATAATTTGCCTAAAGACTTAAATGAGCAGGTTCATGCTTTAATTCAGCAAAGCTGTTGGCAGATGACAGAATCCAAGGACGCAGGTGAGCGTCAGGCCAACCAGCTAGTCTTGCAACGTCGCCATATTCACTTGGTTCCTGAGTATCAACCTTTATTGCAGCGGCCACAGGCCTATCCGCAATGCGCCAAGGTAGTCGGGCCAGAAGATGAAGAAATTTATGTGGATGAATGGGGGCGGATCAAAATCCGTTTTCTGTTCACTCGTCCGGATGACCATGCTCACGATGGTGGCGCAGGCAGCAATGACAGTGATACAGATTCAGCCTGGGTAGATGTTCTGACCCCGTGGGCAGGTATAGGTTATGGGGTCCGTTTCTTGCCACGCATTGGTGAAATTGTGGTCGTCGACTTTTTTGATGGCAATATTGATCGGCCTTTTGTGGTAGGTCGGATTCATGAAGGCCAACGTTCTCCGACGAAGTTTGATCAAAAAGGACAACTACCAGATACCAAAAAACTCAGTGGTATTCGCTCGCAAGAAGTACAGGGGCAAGGCTTTAACCAGTTACGTTTTGATGATACGACTGGCCAGATCAGTATACAGTTACATAGTAGTCAAGCTGCCAGTCAGCTCAATCTGGGTAACTTAAGTTATTCAAAAGAACAGGCTGAAAATGAAGGACGGGGTGAAGGCTTTGAACTTAGAACTGACCAATGGGGTGCAGTCCGTGCAGGTAAAGGGTTATTGATTTCGGCTCATAAACAGCAAGCCGCAGACGGTTCACATATGGATGCTGAACCAGCGAAAAGCCAGCTTGAATCAGGCTTGCAGATGAGCCAGGCGCTAAGTGATGTTGCTAAAAACCAGCAAACTGATCCGCTTGAAATCTTTGAAAATTTAAAAAGCTTTATTGAGAAAATTGAACAGCAAGATCAAGACAAGGCAGCTGCCTTTAAACAGGCAATTATGATTCTGACAGCACCAAAATCCATTGCGCTGAGTACCCAGCAGGATATTCATTTGTCTGCGGAGGGTCAAATTAGCCACCAGTCAGCGGACAGTATTAATTTAAGTTCGCAGAAAAATATTATTGGGCATGCCTCTTCTAAAGTCAGTTTGTTTGCAGCCCAACAAGGCTTAAGAGCTTATGCCGCAAAAGGCAAAGTTGAACTACAGGCGCAAAATGATGGGATGGATATTATTGCACGCAAAGGTATCAAAACTATCTCCACTGAAGATCAGATCGAAATTACAGCAGCGAAGGAAATTGTTTTAACTGCGGGCGGTTCTCAAGTTGAGATCAGTAGTGCCGGAATTTTGCCGATGACGGGTGGTCAGTTTGAGATGAAGGCAGGGCAGCATCAATTTTTATCAGGGGAAAAGACAATACATGATATTCCCTATCTTCCTGCCTCATATAATAGTTCCTATATTTTAGAGTTCGATGTGCGACATAAAATAGACAATAAATTATTAGAAAGCTCTCCAAATTTTAGTCTTATTGATTCTAAGGGGAATGTACGAACAGGAGAGGTTCCCAAAGATGGAATTATTAGAATTACTTCAGAAAATAAAGAAGAAAAATATACGGTTATGGTGCATAAATACGATGCAGAGATATCGGAGTTAGAAGAATGACTTATACGGCTCGTTTAAAGGTATCCTGTGATAATAAAGACCTTTTATCAAAATTAAGCTATACCTTACTAAATACGACAACTCAAAAAAGTTATGGAGGAAAAATTGGTCCGAATGGTTGTACCAAAATCTATAATTGCAATAAATTAGATTTAATCTTTGTAGAGTTAATTTTAAATAATTCAAAAATTGCCAGAGTGCGTGTTCCCGCACTAGAAAATGGCGAATTTAATAAATCGATATATAAATTAAAATCAACTACAGGTACAACAAAAAAAGCAGAATCAAATAAAGTACCTGTTAAAGTTAAAAATGAATTAGAAATAGCACTTGAAGCCTTACATGGTACAGCACTTTACTTTAGTAATAACTTTTTAGATCATGATAGCTCCTTAAGAATTGCTTATATGAAAGCAATTAAAAAAATGAGTCATGATTACTTAAAGGATGTTGAAAATGGAAGAATGACTGTAAAAGATGCTTCGAAAGAGGCTCATACATTAAGAAATGATATCTTAGAACAGACCAGGAAAAAGAATTCTCCAATCGCGTTAGCAGTATCACAAAAAGAAAAAATAGCGGCTAAAAGCTTAGATCAATTCTTAGAATATTATGCATTGAAATTAAAAGATCCTGATAAATGGAAAAGACTGAAAGATCAGTCAAGACAAACCTTAGATCATTATGTAAAAGCATCAACAGGTACAAGAAATTCATATTTTCAGGCGCTTTCAACAGCAGATAAAAATAAAGTTTTTTATAGTGTAGTTAAAGGATCAGGGGCATCCCATGGAACTTTTGATAAAGCAGCAAAGTATATGAAACCACTAGGCAGAGTAATTGTCGTTATTTCAATTTCCTATGCTTGGTATGAGATTTTTTCAGCTGAGAATAAAGAAAAGGAATTTTATAAAGAAGCCGCAACCATAGGCTCAGGAGTGGCAGCTGGCGCTGTGGGTGGTGCTATTGCAGGAGGAATTTGTGGCCCCGGGTCTCCCATATGTTCAACAGTGGGGGTAATAATTGGCGGTCTAGCGGGAGGCTATGGAGCATATAAATTAGTTGAAGCTTATGATGAAGAGTTGGAAGCTTTTACAGAATGGACTTTATTTTAATTTCAGTAGGTAGCCTGTATGTTTAAGTTTTTAAAAAGGTTAGTAAGAAAAGAAGCTAATAAAAATTTAGATACGAGTAATTATAAAACTAAAATTAAAAATTTTAGCTTAGAGCATGATCAGATTGTGAGCGTAAATATAGATGATGTAATAATAAAAATACCTTATACAGACATAGTAAGGATATCTATTATGGTTTATGAGGAAGATTTACTCCCTCAACCAATCTGGACTGTGCAAACAATAAAAGACATTATTGATATACCGAACGAATTAAATAATACAGATAAATTATTTTTTGAGGTTCTTAATAAAAAATTAGATGGTTACAACTCAATTCAAACCCAAGAAGAAATATTAAAAGCTATGAATTGTACCCATAACAGCCTATTCCATATTTGGCAGCGCCATGATGCAGATAAAATATTTAAATCTATTAAATACTAATTTTTTCTTGTACAAAAAAATTAAATGATGCGTATTTCATAATCTTATAAATATAAAAAAGCCTCTAAAATAATTAATTATTTTAGAGGCTTATGCAAGATAATTAAGCATTACATATTCGGGTAGTTCGGGCCACCGCCACCTTCCGGTGTTACCCAGGTGATATTCTGAGATGGATCTTTGATGTCACAGGTCTTGCAGTGCACACAGTTCGCTGCATTGATCTGGAAGCGTTTGCTGCCATCATCATTTTCCATGATTTCGTAAACACCTGCCGGGCAGTAGCGCTGTGCAGGCTCATCCCATTTCGGCAAGTTGACATCTACTGGAATCGAAGCATCGGTCAGTTTCAGGTGCGCAGGCTGGTTTTCTTCATGCACCGTATTCGATACAAACACAGAAGACAGACGGTCAAAGGTCAGCTTGCCATCCGGTTTTGGATAGTTCGGCTTGAAGTTCACTGCATCGACCGTTTTCAGAGTTTTAAAGTCTGGCACTAAATCATGGAGCGTGAACGGCACTTTAAATACGTTCTGGTCGATGAAGTTGAACGCTCCACCCATCCATTGACCGAACTTGTGCATTGCCGGGCCAAAGTTACGTGCGCTATATAGCTCTTCTTTCAGCCAGCTGTTGTTAAACTTGTCTGTATAAGATGTGAGTTCTTTCACGAAGAAGTCTTCGCCTTCGGTCACACGTGCAATCGCCAGGTCACCACCTTTTTCTACACCGGCAGCAATCGCTTCAAAGACTGCTTCACCACAAAGCATGCCGGATTTCATTGCAGTGTGTGAGCCTTTGATCTTGGCAAAGTTCAGGAAACCCGCATCATCACCGATTAAAGAACCACCCGGGAAGGTAAATTTCGGCAGAGAGTTAAAACCACCTTTAGTTACGGCACGTGCACCATAAGAAATACGTTTACCGCCTTCCAGATATTGCTTGATCAGTGGATGGGTTTTCCAGCGCTGCATTTCCATGAATGGATACATGTGTGGATTTTCATAAGACAGATCCACGATCATGCCTAATGTCACCTGGTTGTTTTCAGCATGGTATAACCACCAGCCACCTGAAGAACCGGTTTCAGATAAAGGCCAGCCCGCACCGTGCATTACCAGACCTGGTTTGTGTTTCGCTGGATCAATTTCCCACAGTTCTTTAATCCCGATACCGTAGTGCTGCGGATCAGCATCTTTATCCAGGTTGAATTTCTGGATCAGGCGTTTACCTAAATGACCACGGCAGCCTTCAGCAAAAATCGTATATTTGGCATGCAGCTCATAACCTGGCGCAAAGTTATGCGTCGGTTCGCCATCTTTGCCAATCCCCATATCACCGGTTTGGATACCTTTCACCGTACCATCTTCATGATACAGAATTTCTGAAGCAGCAAAGCCCGGGAAGATCGATACTTCCAGTTCTTCAGCTTTCTGGCCTAACCAGCGCACCACATTACCGAGTGAGATGACATAGTTGCCATCATTGTGCATGGTTTTAGGCACCATCCAATGCGGTGCTTCTTGTGATTTTTCATCTGAAAGAAGGAAGAAAGTTTTATCTTCTGTCACAGGAACATTTAAAGGCGCACCTTCTTCTTTCCAGTTCGGGAATAGTTCGTTCATCGCACGTGGTTCAAGCACAGCACCTGAAAGAATATGAGCACCGACTTCGGAGCCTTTTTCTACGACACAAACGGACAGATCATTTAAATTGTTTTCAATTGCAAGTTGACGGATCTTGATTGCAGCAGACAGGCCGGCAGGACCCGCACCTACGATCACAACGTCAAACTCCATCGATTCACGTTCGATGTGTTCCATGTAGGACTCCTCATATTTCTATTCGGTGGCAACCATAATCGGATGATTGGGTGCTGCCATGAGTGTTCTGAATTCCTAGACACAAAAATAGTAGTGTCTTTAAGCATCTGGGCTAGTATAGTTTTAAACCCAGGTTAAGCCAATTGGCTGAAACATATTATTTTTCCGTCATTAAGGTCTTCTTTATATGAATAAGTCAGCACCCGAGAAAAATCCGACGAAAAAAGTAGCTTCTAGCGATGATAAAAATTTAATGGATATCGCACAATACTTAAAAGATGCACAGGGCAGTCACAAAAGGTCAATCCCGCCTTTGGAGCAATGGCAGCCAAAGCATTGTGGGGCAATGGATCTCAAGGTTTTGGCCAATGGAGAATGGTGGCACGAAGGTCAATTGATCAAGCGTCAGCCGATGATAGACCTGTTTTCAACGGTACTCTGGAAAGAAGAAGGAAAATTCTATCTAAAGACGCCGGTTGAAATGATTGAAATCGAGGTCGAAGATGAACCTCTGTTTGTAAATCAGGTGGATCAGGTCGAGATTGAAGGCAAGACTTACCTGCAACTAACCACCACAACTCAGGACATCATTATTGTCGATAGCGAACATCCTATCTTTATGCGTCAGTATCAGGATGAATTGCGCCCTTATGTGCATGTCCGTTTTGGAATCAATGCGCTGCTTCAGCGGGCTGCTTTTTTACATCTGGTGGAGATGGGCGAGCTTGGTGAAAATGCTGCTGGAGAGACGGTTTTAAGCTTGAAAAGTGGTGATTTAGACTTGCATTTAAGCACCTGAGGTTTAAGCTTTGTCGCAAGGTCATTTGAAACAAGCAACTAGCAACGTTATGAGCGCTATCCAACCGATTTATCCCTTAGTAGATCCCATGCCCAAAGCCAGTGCTGATGCGCCTATCGGGATTTTTGATTCTGGTGTGGGAGGGCTATCGGTTGCTTTGGAAATTGCCCGGTATTTGCCCGATGAACGCTTTGTTTATTATGCCGACACGGCTTACGTACCTTATGGGCCCCGTAAAGATCAAGAAATCCGTGACCTGACTGCGCGAGCGATTGAATGGCTGTATCGTGAAGGCTGTAAAGTTGCAGTCGTCGCTTGTAATACCGCTTCTGCATTTAGTCTGGATTATTTACGTGAGCATTACGGCGAAAACTTTCCGATCATCGGACTGGTGCCAGCGCTCAAACCTGCAGTCCTCAATACCCAATCCAAAACGGTGGCCGTCCTGGCCACACCTGCAACCTTTCGTGGACAGCTGATTAAGGATGTCATGACCCGTTTTGCCGAGCCGGCACAGGTCAAAGTGATTCCGGTGACCTGTCTGGATCTGGTACCTTTTGTAGAAGCCGGTCAGCAGATGAGTCCTGAGTGTCTGGCGACATTAACTCAGATTTTACAACCGGTTGTTGATCAGGGCGCTGATTATTTAGTGCTAGGATGTACACATTACCCCTTCCTAAAATCGTCAATTCAGTATATTTTTGGTCAAAAGCTGACATTAATTGACTCAGGATTCGCGGTTGCGAGACAAACGGCCCGAATTTTGATTAAAAATGGGTTATTATTTGAACATGAGTGCAAGGACAGTCTAAAAATCCGACTTGTGGTTAGTGGTCAAAATGCTGAACAGCTCCAGCCGATTTTAGGGCATCTGATCCCAGTCGATATTAAATGGCAGGTCAGCAATATGGAGACAGAAGTCAGCTAGGCGACCGTCACTCATCTTATAATTTTGAAAGATATATTTTTATACTGGGGTCGTCATATTGTGTCAGGGCAGGGTCTAGCCGGTCAGATCAATGTGCAGTAAAAGAGGATAACCAATGCTCGATAAACGTTATCAGGTGTTTATCTCCACCTCTGGTGCAGAAATGCAGCCAGAGCGGATCATCTTGTCACAAACTTTGGTCGGCATGGGTTTCTTTTCCTGGGGGCTGGAACAACGTACTCCTTTAAATACTGCATTTGCGCGTCGCCAGATTGATGACTGTGATTATGTGGTGATTCTGCTGGGTAGCCAGTATGGCGAGCAGTCGGTTTCCGGTGTGGGTTATATGCACCTGGAATACATTTACGCTGTGACCAAGCAGAAACCGATTATTGTGTTTATGCATGAAGATCCGGCCTCACGTGATCCTTCATTGCACGATACCAAACCTGAATTACAGGAAAAATTTAAAGAATTTCGTCAGTTATTGCAGCAGGAAGCTGATCAGGTCTTTTGCTATCGCACCCTGCGCGATCTGGAAATGGCGGTACGTTTGAACATGCCGCAAATGCTGGAACGCTATCCGGTAAGTGGCTGGGTACGTCCGCAGAATACTCAAGCCTTGCATGACGAAATTGACCAACTCAAAGCTAAAGTGGCCCAACTGGAACGAGACGGCGGTACCCGTGAAGTAGACCCTTTCCTGAGCCTGCCGAAAGTATCTATGCATGAAGTTTTCTCCTTCGAATACCGTATGCATGCTTATCAGGATGGTAACTTTAAAGAGCTGAAAGTTCAGAAGAGACTGACCTGGGCACAATTGCTGGCTATTCTCGGCTCTACATTCATTAATCCGACGCCGGAGGAATTTTTCTCCAAGCATATGAATGAGTATTTGAATGAAACCGGTCTGGAAGATGCACGAGCGGAAATGCCGCGCGCGCATGCTGTAGCCCGTGCCCAGATTAATATTCGCGCCTTGCATAGCCTGAAATTGCAAATGCGCCAGAATGACTGGATTGTACCGTCAGGCCGTGATGACCGTCAGCGTCTGCTTTGGCAGATTACGCCTAAGGCACAAAAACTGCTGGACAGTAACTTGCTGGATAAAGATCGTACTTTTCAATATAAGTCAGTGTATTAATCCATATAGAGAATAAGTAAAAAGCTGTTAAAGTAAGCGGGTTGATACCACGACGGGCGTACTGCATGTTTTCTACAGCTAAACCAAAAGTTACGATTATATTGGCAAATTTAGGCACACCCGATGCACCGACTGTGCCGGCAGTACGCGATTTCCTGAAGCAGTTTTTATCTGATCAGCGTGTCATTGAAATTCCCAAGCCGATCTGGCAACTCATCCTGCGTTTATTTATTTTACCGTTCCGTCCCAAGCGAGTTTCCCAGGCTTATGCACAGGTCTGGGGTCAGGATTCACCGATGCGTGAGATTCTGCTGCAGCAGGTGAGTCAAGTAAAGGCCAAACTCATTGAACAATATCCGCAATTTGAACTGAATGTGGTGCCTGCCATGACTTATGGCAATCCCAATATTCAGGCTGTCCTTGATCAGATTTCGGCTCAACCGCAAGATCATATTATTCTGTTTCCGTTATTTCCCCAGTATTCAGCGACCTCTACCGCACCTCTGTATGATGCAGTCGCAAAATGGGTGCTGAAACAGCGCAATTTACCTGGTCTGTCGATTATCCGCGATTATTATCAGCATCCCTTATTTATTCAGTCACTGGCACAAAGTGTTCGGGATTATCAGGCGATTCATGGGCAGCCGGAAAAACTGTTGATGTCATTTCATGGTATCCCGCAGCCCTATGCCGATAAAGGTGATCCTTATGCGGATCGTTGCCGGATCACAGGCAAACTGGTTGCAGAAGCTTTAGGTCTATCTGAAGATCAATATGCAATTAGTTTCCAGTCCCGGTTTGGTAAACAGGAGTGGGTTAAGCCTTATACGGATGCCTTAATTGAAGAGTGGGGCAAACAGGGCGTGAAATCAATTCAGGTGATGAGTCCGGCTTTCTCGGCCGACTGTTTGGAAACACTGGAAGAGCTGGCCATGGAAAATGGGGAGACCTTTAAGGCCAATGGCGGGGAAAGCTACAGTTATATTCCGGCTTTGAACAACCGTGAAGATCATGTGCAATTGCTCAATACGCTGTTACAGGCTAATCTTGAAGCATTGAATCAGACGCTTGCCCATTAATCTTTTGAGGTTTCTTATCCTATGTTACAAGTCAAAATTGTTCCTGTGACTGCATTTCAGCAAAACTGCTCGATTCTTTGGGATAGCGACAGTAAAGAGGCTGTTTTGATTGATGCAGGGGGCGAACCTGAAAAATTAAAAGCGGAAGTAGAAGCACTGGGCTTAACGGTCAAGGCTTTATGGCTGACTCATGGCCATCTCGATCATGCTGGAGCAGTTGGTGCTTTAAAAAAAGTTTGGGATGTGCCGGTGATTGGTCCACATAAGGACGATGCATTCTGGCTGGATATGATTCAGGAAGTGTCTGCCCGTTACGGTTTTCCGATTCCGGAAAAAGTAGAAGTCACGCAATGGCTGGAAGGTGGAGAAGTTCTCAAGCTAGGTGATGAAGAGTTTGAAGTACGTTTTGCCCCAGGCCATACTCCAGGTCATGTAATGTTCTATAACAGGAACCATGCTTTGTTATGGACAGGGGATGTACTGTTTAAAGGCTCAATTGGACGGACAGATTTCCCGCGTGGCGATCACCAGCAGCTACTCGATTCAATCCAGCGCGAATGTTTTAGCCTGCCGGATGAAACCCAATTTATTTCAGGACATGGTCCGATCAGCAATATTGGTTTTGAAAAACAGCATAATCCTTTCGTTGCGGGAAAAGCAGGTTAAAGTAGGTAAAAAGATCAGCTTAGCTGGTCTTTTTATTTGCTAAAAGGGTTATTCAAAGACTGGCGGGTTTGTGCGTAGATCAGCCAGGTCATAATGGCAAGCAGAACTCCAACGACAATAAATAAGCCATCCTGTTGGAAAATTCCTATTCCTAATGACAATATCGCAAGTATTCCTACCCCAATTAAAATGATCTTTAGAAGAATGTAGCCCATGTTCTTGCTCTAAAATAATGTGATATTTCTGCGTAAGAACATAGTATTAAACTGGCATATGTGCTGTTAACTTGTGTTGGTTTTCTACAAGCTTTTTATAAAAATCATGTGATTATTTAGAATATGCTTAAGGCGATAGGATATTTTAAAAGGTTCAGTCTTCTTCAGAAGATTCAGCCGCTGGAGCATCTTGGGTTGGCAGTTTGTATTCTTCATTGGCCCAAGCGCCTAAATCAATCATTTTGCAGCGTTCCGAGCAGAAAGGACGAAATTCATTATTTTCCCAAGTGGTCAGTTTGCCACAGCGTGGACATTTTAAAGTGGTCAACATCAGCGCACTCCCTAGAAAAATAAAGCTTCGATTAGGCAAATATAACTGCACTTGTTAGACTTATACAGTTTTTATTAGTTTGATCTGATTATGTCGATTCGTCAATTTCAAGCACAGCGTATGCATGCCCCCCGTGATTTCCAAAGTATCAGTTCTGAACCGGTTTGTGTGGAAATCGGTGCGGGCAAAGGTAAACATGCTTTGCTATTTACCCAGACCAATCCGAACAGCAAGCTGATTGCGATCGAGCGGACTCGAGAGAAATTTTTGGCCATGCAAAAACAGCATGCGCTGGAAGGACAGCCGAATTTACAGACGGTTCATGCTGATGCTTTGCCGTGGATTGTGCATGCACTCTATCCAGCGCAAGTCGAACAGTTCTTTATTTTATATCCAAACCCTGAGCCGCATAACCCGGCACAGCGCTGGCTGAATATGCCATTTTTTGAGTTTTTATTATCGCGTTTAAAAACTGGTGGCATGATCACTTTAGCTAGCAATATTCCTGAATATATTGAGGAGGCAGAGCAGCAGGTTCAAAATCTGTGGAAACTGCCTTTCGTTAAAGAAGTCATTGGCCAAGACTCGGCAAGAACTCATTTTGAAATTAAATATCTAGAACGTGGTGAGTTGTGCCAGCAATTGATTATTAGTAAACCGGAAGGCTATACAACGCGTTTTGATGAGTTTCAGCCGCTACAAGGGCAGAATGCGAGTTCGGCGGAATAAGCCATGACGAAGCGCATTGCAATTGTGGGTGCTGGCCCGGCAGGCTTGATGGCTGCAGAAGTTCTGAGCCAGTCTGATTATGAAGTTCATGTGTTTGAACAGAAGCCTTCGGCTGCCCGTAAATTCCTGATGGCTGGGAAAACCGGCCTAAATATTTCTCATGCCGAACCCGTCGAGCAGTTTGTGCAGCGTTATGATCAGGTGAACTGGTTAGCACCTTGGATCAAACGCTGGGATGCGATATGGATTCAAAACTGGATGAAAGATCTTGGCATTGAACCTTATATTGGTTCTTCAGGTCGAGTTTTTCCTACAGAAATGAAAGCCGCTCCACTATTGCGTGTCTGGTTAAAACGTTTAACTGAGCAAGGGGTACAATTTCATTATCGTCATCAAATTCTAGATCTGAAAAATCATCAGCTACAGATCCATGATTTAAAAAATGATTGCGCATTCACAGAAAACTTTGATGCGATTGTTTTGGCTTGTGGTGCAGTGTCATGGTCAAAACTCGGCAGTGATGGGAAATGGCAAGCATGGCTTGATTGCAGTGAGATTGAACCTTTCCAAGCCAGTAATGCGGGTGTGGAATATCCATGGTCCAAGTTTATGCAGCCAATCTTCGGTCAGCCCCTAAAACGGGTCGAGGCTTGGGTTGATGGCGGTGACAAGACCATGGGAGATATCGTGATCAGTCACTATGGTCTGGAAAGTGGTCTAATCTATAAACAGGACCGGGGACTGCGTCAACAGCTGAAACAGGGTCAGCCAATGCAGCTGAATCTGGATCTTTTTCCGGATCAAACCTTAGAACAATTAGCTAAAAAATTACAGCCAAGTAAAAAGCAGTCTTTGAATAATATCTGGCGGAAAGCAGGTCTGGATGGTGCAAAAGCTGCTCTGGTGCGTGAACTGTTACCAAAGCCACTTTGGCAAAATGCTACTGAATTAGCACAGCAGATTAAGCAATTGAAAATTCCTTTAACCGGTTTCCGTCCTATACAGGAAGCGATTAGCTGTGCAGGTGGGGTTAAACGCGAGGTTCTGTCAGAGCAGCTTCAGCTTAAATCCAATCCACATGTGTTCTTATGTGGTGAGATGCTGGACTGGGATGCGCCTACAGGGGGTTACTTGCTGACAGCCTGTTTTGCCACTGGACGAGCAGCCGCAGAAGGGGTGCAGCAATATTTAGTTCAAGCTCAATAATACGCATTCTTCAGAAAGTGAAAGTTAAATCTTAGAACTGCATATAAAATTTCAGGAAGCGTCCGCTTCCTGAAATGTATTATTTATTGTGCTGGGGCTTTATTTGCGGTGGTCATCTCTGGATATTGCGAACGCCAGCGTTCCAGTTGCTCTTGGGCATGTAGATATTTGCCCAGACCTTTTACATTTTCACTGGCTTCATTTACGGTAGAGGCCTGAGATTTCGGACTATTCACCAGTTTTTCCTGATGTTCCCAGTATTGATACATCAAACCCTGAATATAACGGCCCTGTTCAGTTTTAAGCTCCAGATCTTTGAGCATATTTAGCGAAGACTGGACATGATCGCGTTGACGTTGCTGGACAAATTCCGGAGTCAGATTGTCATCATTGCGCATGCCATTGAGCTCAGCTTCCAGATCCGCGCTCATTTCCTGGAAACGTTCTTCATAGTCATTCAAGACAGCAATATCATGGGGATCATCTTCCGTTTTAGGGAAGTTTTTCACGGGTCCAGTTTTCAATTCCTGCATGATTTCCTCTGATGCAGAGTCTTCCGTTGCCTGCTGTTCTACAGATTGTGAACTTTTCTGGTCACAGGCCATCAAAAACATGGCGGCAGTGAAAAGTGCAGTTCGTGACATCAATTGAATCGTGTGCATGATTGAATCCTGTTCCTAATTATTTTTCTTGAATACATAAATATAGGTGACATAAGGGAAATTAATCATATCTTCTGCACCCTTGTCCGTATAGTTTTTGATAATTTGTTCGAATTGCTGCTTGAGCTGCTGTTGCTGTTCTTTTGGTAGTGCCGCAATAAAGCTGGTTGACAATAAGCGTTTGGAAACCACCTGCTCGACAGGGCCATGCTGTAGCTGTTGCATTTGCGTTTCAGCATAAGGCTGAAAGAGATTCTGTTCTTCAAATACTTTACGCCAGGCACCACTATGATAACGTGGTGTATCGCCTTCCAGTGATGCAATATAATCTGCCAGGGCTTTAACCCAGTCGACTGTAATATCTCGTTGGTTCCAGACCAGTACCAGAAAGCCTTGAGGTTTAAGTACCCGATCCAGCTCCTTTAAGGTCTCTAGATTGGAAAACCAGTGAAATGACTGTGCACAAAACACAGCATTCACGCTATGATCGGGCAGAGGAAGCTGGTGGCTCATCCCTTCAAGGGTATGAATATCCGGATGTGCCAGTTTTAACTGGGCCAGCATTTCAGGGACAGGATCAATGGCGGTGATGTGGCTGCTGAGTGGAAGCAAATAGGCAATAAATTTACCTGTTCCTGTTCCCAAATCAACAAGATCTGCATCTACAGGCAATGACAGTGTCTCGGCAAGCCATGGGCTAAGATCTGCCGGATAGTCAGGGCGTACCTGCTGATAAAGCTCAGCCGCTGTACTAAACCCTTGTTGAGCTGCAGGATGCAGTGATTGTGTCATATTTTGCGCTTTTTAATCTTTTTCATCGATATAAAATAGCATATTCACTTTTTCGGCCCTATTCATTGAGTGAATTGTTGCCGAAAAGTTAGATTCACCAGCACGGGAAAGTTATGGATAAGCAGATTGTTTTTGAAGATGAGCATATACGCGCAATTTTTATGCCGGGGTCATCTTCAGAATTGATTTTTTCATTTGGAGATTTGATTACCCGTGCCAAGGGCTTGAGCATCAATGCCGAAAAATCATTAGCGAAATTTGAATTTAATGTTTTGGGAATCATGCCCAAACATAAATCCTGGTTTCCCAAAAGTTCCATGTGGAACATGTTGCAAGCCATTGCCGAGCTGATTGCACCGTTTCAGCAGCGCATTGCCTATGGTGGCTCCATGGGTGGCTATGCTGCGATTAAATATTCCAATCTGCTGAATGTTCAGCGAGTGGTCGCGATGGTGCCGCAATATTCGATTGATCCGGAAGATGTCGAAGATGCCCGCTACAACATGTTTTACCAGCCCGAGCTGAATGAAGGCATGCGGATTGAGGCAGAAGATGTCAGTCCGGAACGGGAATATATTCTGGTATATGACCCGTATTGCACCGAAGACCGGGTACATTACCTGAAACTAGAAGCCGTACTTCCGCAGCATCATGTACTGCGTCTGCCATTTACCGGCCATGACGCCATCGCTGTTCTGGCCAGCTCCGAGCTGCTGTATGACTTTTTATTGCATGAATATGATGAAAGTTATTTCTACCAGAAAATGCGCCGGGTCAAAAAAAACAGCAAGTTCTATTATCGCAAGGTGATTGAGAATATCCTGCCGAGGCATCGTTTTGCTTTAGGACGTATCCTGAAAAATAATGACCTATTGCTGGATACTCAATTTTTTGATGCAGCCCAGAAACAGGTGATTTTGCGTGAATTGCTGAGTAATAAACAGGTGGATCAGCAGGATCTGCTTAAGCTCGGAATTCACGTCAATCTGCCGCAGGAAAAGCGCCAGTTATTGCTGGATGCCTATGGACATGCACTGGTCTTTAACGTCATCAGCAACAAGATCGAAAGCTATACCGGTGATGCGATTGCACTGAACCATAAATTCCTGATTCCAATCTATGCCAAAGGTAATGGCTTGCTGACCATCAATCTGAATGATGAACGTTATCTGGTAGTGATGAATGATCGGCATATTATGAAACTGGTCAAGGAGCAGGATGAATTAAATGTAGGCATGCATCCGATTATCATGAAACGCTATGCTGATTTTTATATGTTCAGCTATAAACATCTGAATTTGCATACAGATGAATACGGCGCTTCCGGTTTCGTTGACGCAAGTGACAAAAATACACAGTTTGTGACACGAAGTGAAATGAACTAACCAAAAAATTTATCTAAAAAACAAATACTTGACTTATGTTTGCTAAGGCCTAATATGATCTTAGGCGGTATGAAAAATAGTCACACCGCTCCCGGTTGTTTATATGACAAGGGAGTAAATATATGCAATCCAAACAAGTTACAAGTATTTGTTTTATTCTTGGACTGATGCTGCCTAATTTTGCACACGCGGAAAGTGTGCATCCTGCAGTGATCTTGCTCAGTTCTTCTCTTATTTTTCTGATCTTTCTCAGTGTATATGTGATTTATAAGGTGCGCCGTTCTCTGCGTAACCATATTGATAAGTCTGTAGATTAACCACTTCTGACAGTAAGTTGCTTGAAAACCCTGCAGGACTTGTTTTAAATGGCAATCAAAATAAATTGTCAAACAAGGTTGAGGGTAGCGCCATGAAAGCCGCTTATTTAGATTATGCTTCTTTAGACCAACAGGATTTGGACTTTCAGGCACTACATGCAGTATTTGATCAGCTGGTCTTATACCCGGCCACATCGGCTGCAGAGATTCAGTCTCGTGTGGCCGATGTCGATGTCATCATTACCAACAAAGTCATGATTGACGCGGCAACCATCCAGCAATGCCCTCAACTGAAACTGATCCTGATTTCTGCTACGGGCACCAATAATGTCGATCTGGCTGCGGCCAAGGCATGTGGCATTGTGGTGTGTAACTGTCAGGCTTATGGCACCTCTGCCGTCGCTCAGCATACCCTTATGCTGATGCTCAATCTGGCCACTTCATTTTTAACCTATCAACGTGCAGTACAGCAGGGCGAATGGCAAAAGGCCAGCCAGTTCTGTCTATTGGGTGCGCCAATTGTAGAATTGGCAGGCAAGACCTTAGGTATTGTTGGTTATGGTGAGCTGGGCCATGCAGTTGCCAGACTGGCAGAAGCCTTTGGCATGAAAGTACTGATTGCAGCTTTGCCCAACCGTCCGGCAGATGACTCTCGTATTCCAATTGCCGATTTATTGCCACAAGTGGATTTTTTAAGCCTGCATTGCCCTTTAACGGAAGATACCCGTCATTTAATCAGTCATGCCGAATTGGACGCGATGAAACCAAGTGCATTTTTAATTAACTGTGCGCGTGGTGGAATCGTCGATGAACAGGCTTTGGCTCAGGCCTTACGCGAAGGAAAAATTGCCGGTGCTGCGACGGATGTGCTTACCGTGGAGCCTCCGAAAGAGGGAAATGTATTGCTCGATGCCTCAATTCCTAACCTGATCGTTACACCGCACAATGCTTGGGGCAGCGTTGATGCGCGTCAACGCATTGTGGATCAGATGGTGGAAAATGTAGACGCCTTTAAGCAAGGCCAGCCCATCCGTCAGGTAAATTGAAAAATTATCAAATAAAAACCAAATGCTGATCAAATTCGATCAGCATTTTTTTCGGTTTTCTGGCGTAATGTATTTATCTAGTAATTTTAAAAATTCACTCTGAACCAGTGCAGACCGGGGGTTAAATATAATTTCCTGATAGACGCGCTTAAATTCGGGTACCCGTTCATCGGGACGCTTGTCATAAGATGTTCGATAATGGGTTTCAAACATATAAATCAGATGATTCTGCGAAAAATAAGCAGTTCGATAGCTATAAATGTCATCTCCCTGAGTCCCGATTCTTAATTTACACATATCCTTGATCCGATACAGGTCGGCATTATTGCCAGAGGCGGGCCTAAATTCAGCTTCTTCCAAGTGTTCTATATGCTGGATTTTTTCGCCTTCGGTTTTATGGTTATAAGAGGCGGCACTAGACAGGCTCGGGATGGAGGATAATTCGTCATCAATCGCAGCAATTGAGGTCACGGTTTCACCTGAAACCAGTAAAGTGATGTACAGGATGGCTACACCACACAGAATGCCGGCGATAAAGCTGAGGAGAATTTTTTTCATTTTTATTATCTTCTCATGATTTTATTTGAGTTCAGTCTAAAGAAAGACTCAACTATCTTCAATGCTTAAAAGAAAAAGCCCGTAATGGGCTTTTTTCAATTCGATGATTTAAAGATCATCTACTGCATAACTGGTCGCTGTACCGGAACTTGACTGGGGCTGTGATACCGATGAATTTTGAGTTGCGGTAGATGGCTGACTCAAAGGCTGCTGTACGATCGGTGCCTGTTGTGAATTACCGCGCCAGACTTCACGGGTTTGCTGAATTTTCTGACCCGTTTGCTGTGCTGCCTGAGTCGCACCCTGATCTACTTTCTGGATGGTATCTGATGCCGCTGACTTGGTATTGCCCCAGGCACGATCTACACCCGGTTTAATTTTGGCAATGCCTTTTTCAGTGACTTCACCTACTTTTTCAGCGGTATTGATAACACCTTCCTGTGCTTTATAGGCAAACACATGCAGCAGGTTCGGATTCTCACCATAAGGTGCAATCGGTTTGTTGGTCTGAGTGGTTTCGGTCTGTGCAAATACAGGTGCACAGAACATTAAAGCTGTCGTTAAAATAATTGGGGTTTTGATATTCATTATGGATCGACCTCGAATTCGTCAAAGAGCGGTCTGAGTTTGGTTTTCAGTGTAACGGATAATCAGCCAAAAACAATGAATAAGCTGTGAAGAGAGTATAGGTTCAGCGTAGTTTGATGCGAGGATCTTATAATTTTTAAGGGGAAGAAAAAGTAGGTCAAATCAGGCGAAAAATTAAATTTCTATTCATTCAAATAAATAGCCCCATTTTCAAAAAAACAGGGCGATCTACTTAGTCACATTGTGTCAGGGCATCTTTAGCAAAATGATTGCGCAGGGTCACAAAGTTCTTTTGTACCGCAGCATCATGCAGGTCAAATTTTTGTGCTGTGCTGGTTCCGTCACGCTGGAAAGTCGCTGAGCCGGCATCAATTAGGGTCATGCCTTTAAATGACCATTGTTCAACTGAACGGTTGTTGCCAATGTCGCCAGTAAATTCAATCACGCATTTGTCGAGGAATTTGGTCAGTTTCGCCTTATTGTTGGTTGTTTCTGGAATAACTTCGAGATTTTGTACTTCCTGTAATACACCCAGTTCCAGCTGTGGAATGGTCGGTTGAGATGTACATGCTGTAAGTGCGATACCCGCAAGAGTTGCCATCATAAGAGTTTGAAATTTCATGCGCTTCTTTCTTGTTGAGTGTTGTTAAGGGGAGTATAGGGAATTGATAACTAAATGGCTATATCTTTGCATTATTTGAAAAAATCAAAAAAAGAAGCTCAATTTTATTGAACTTCTTATAAAATTTTATTTTAGCCTTTTGTTTATTGTTTCAATAAGCTTTGTACAATTTTGAATTTCTTGATCAGTTAGGTCACTGAGAGAATGTTCTCTTGCCCACTTAAGAAAAGCTTTTGAGAGCTTAAATTTAGAAAAATCTTTTACTGCTATTTTAAAAATATCGACAATAGCTTTATCCGATTCTAAATCTGCTACATTAAGCTCTATTTCATATTCATCTTGAAAGATTTTAGCTAATGTTTCACGGATAATATCTTCGATTTCTGAATTCTTAATTTCTCTGCTTAAGAATTCTTTTGTTCTTAAAATATTTTTGGCACCTAAAGAATGTATTACAGTTTCTTGAGTTGCTGCTTTTTCTCCTGCTGTATCTGAATCTAAAAGAGCCACAGATTTCAAATCATTATTGCTAAGCATAGAGGCGTAGTATGAAATTTTTGCTGATGTACCAACAGGTAGCAGTGCAATATTAGAATCAAGATTTTTATCAAGTAATGAATTAATTCCTTCTAAATACCATAGATCAGTTAGCCCCTCTAAAAGTACATTTTTCTTTGCAGTAAACATACTTTGAGCAAGGTTATAACCCAATGCCTCTTGAAGAGGAAAAAGTGCAGCGGGATCAGTAGAAACAATTTTATTATTAACTTTTGTACCAATTGATCTATTTGTTAATTCTACAATTCTGACTAAATCTAACTCATCTTGAGAGATCATAAATGGGGAATGAGTTGTATAAATTGTTTGATTCTTTTCAGCTAATTTACTAATGGTTTTAATAAATTCTTTTTGCTTCAATGCATGTAAGCTTGTAGCAGGCTCATCAAGTAAAAGAATGCAGTTTTTGTAGTCATTATCAGCTTGTGATTCAAAAACAATGAAAAAAGAAACCATCCATTGGAAGCCTTCAGATCTTTGATCAAGTTCAACTTTAGCTCCTAATTGATCAGTTACAACGACTTTTAATGATTGGCCATCTGCTGAAATTTCTAAATTGGATGCTTCATCTTTTTGATTGTTAGGATTCCAAATATCTTGAATAGATTTTGATAGATTTATAGATGCAGCATTTAAACGATAAAATCTATCATCTAGCAAATTATTGTAGGCTTCTAAATCAGTCTGATTTTCATTGGTTTTACCTAAGTTAGCTAATTCTCTTGCAGAATATCCCAAAAACTTGAGTAAAGAAATATTTCCATAATCATAGTATTTATCATCAAGTTGGTTGTTTTCTTGCCTATTAGCTAATCTTTCAAGATGAATTAAGGGCTTTACTTTTATGTAATTATTGAAATAGACAAATTTAGGTAGTTTTTCATATAAGTGCTTAATTAATTTATAGTAAATAATATTTGTATTAAGTACCTTAAAAATTTTATTTATACGTTCTAATTCTTTTTTATTATCTTCATCAATTTTTATTTCACACTTTTCAATTAATGTTTTTAAAGAACCTGAGTGAGACTCGTTTATATAATAATGATCTCCCGATGCTTGTTGTAACAACGTGTTTATTGCAGTAATTAACTCCTCAGTATTATTCGCTAAAGATAATGCTTCATTGAGTCTTAAAATATCTTTTTTAATTTCACCCCATGTAAAACGATTAATATTTTTTAAAGTATGGTTATATCCTTGATAAAATTTATTTTTTATATAAATAATTTTGGTTAAATCAATCTCAGTTTCTAAGACTTCTTTGAAAGTAGATTGGATTATTTTTATATCACTAGGTTCAAGTATAAAAGTACCACTGACTAAAGGTGTACTTTTACAAAGCTCATCGATGTTTTGACCTTTAATATGTTCTGCATATTTAGATCTTGGAAAGTCTCTTAATAAGCTTACCTTTTCAATTTCACTTGCAGGATTTAATTGATTAATAGCTTTTAAGAGTGCTGTTTTTCCTGCTTCATTGATTCCAACTAATACCGTTTTGATTTTTTCAATTTCGATTTCACCACTATCTAAAATACTTCGATAATTTTGTACATGTACTTTGACTAGCTTCATTTTTATTACTCAAAAGAAAACCCCACTAATTTATAGCGAGGTTTAGTTTAAACTTCAAGCATTTACGCTTAGTGCTGTAACACTGAAATATCTGCAACTTTAGTGAACAGGTCACGTAGCTGAGCAAGCAGACGTAAACGGTTTGCTTTCAGTTCAGCATCATCAGCCATGACCATTACACCATCAAAGAATGCATCGACTGGTGCACGCAGGGCAGCCAATGCAGACAACGCAGCAGTGTAATCTTTAGAAGCAAATAGCGGCTCAACCACTGGTGTGATTTTCGCAAGTTCAGCAAATAATGCTTTTTCAGCATCTTCCACCAGATTTGCTTCAACCACAGCCCCTTCAGGTGCAGCTTCTTTGGCAAGAATGTTGGCAACACGCTTGTTCGCAGCAGCAAGAGCAGCCGCTTCAGGCAATGCACGGAAGTGATTAACGGCATTTACACGCTTGTCAAAATCAAGCGGTGATTTTGGTGACAATGCTTGAACAGCTTGGATCACGTCAACATCAACGCCTTGGTCTTCGTATTTCGCACGGTAACGACCTTCCAGGAATGCAACCGCATCTGCCAAAGTCTTGTCGTGGTCTTTCAAGACATCACCATAAGCAGCTAGAGCCAGCTTAATCAGGTCTTCGATGGATACATCAAGCTCATTTTCAGTCACCAGACGCAGAATACCAATGGCAGAACGACGCAGCGCAAACGGGTCTTTAGAACCTGTAGGTGCCTGACCGATACCGAAAATACCAGTCAAGGTATCTAAACGATCCGCAAGCGCAATCGTTGTACCAGTTTTGGTTTTAGGCAGAACGTCACCTGCGAATTTAGGTAAATACTGCTCACCTAAAGATTCAGCCACTTCATCATTTTCACCTTCAAGACGGGCGTAGTAAGTACCCGCGATCCCTTGAAGTTCAGGGAATTCACCCACTAGCTCAGAAGTTAAGTCACATTTAGCGAGAAGAGCCGCTTTTTCAGCATCTTCAGCTTTTGCACCTGTAATCGGAGCAAGTGCGACAGCCAGTTTGGCAATACGTTCAGACTTGTTCCACAAAGTACCCAGTTGTGCCTGGAATACCATGTTTGCCAGTTTCTCTTTACGAGACGCAAGCGGTTGTTTCTGATCTTGCTGGAAGAAGAATTCTGCATCTGACAGACGCGGACGAACTACTTTTTCGTTACCTTCAATGATTTGAGTCGGATCTTTAGACTCAATATTTGAAACGGTAATGAAGTAAGGCTGTAATTTGTTTTCAGCATTCACCAGACAGAAATACTTCTGGTTGTCCTGCATCGTGGTGATCAGTGCTTCTTGAGGAACTGCAAGGAAGCGTTCTTCAAAGCTGGCACGAAGAGCAACTGGCCATTCAACCAGAGCAGTAACCTCGTCGCGAAGATCAGCAGGAACAATCGCAATCGCATTCACTTCATCCGCCAGTGCTTTTACTTGCTGGTCGATGATCGCCTGACGCTCCTCAAAAGATGCAATTACTTTCGCAGCGCGAAGAGCATCCAGATAAGCATCTGCATTGGCCAGAATAATTGCTTCAGGCGCATGGAAACGGTGACCATAAGTCACATTGCCTGCTTTATGATCCTGAATGGTTGCATCAATCACATTGCTGTCTTTTAACAACACAACCCATTTCACCGGACGAACGAATTCAGTACGGCTAGCAGCAGAACGCATGCGTTTTGCGATAGGCAATTGATCCAGAGCATGTTGCAGGATTTGTGGCAGTAAAACGTCCAGGCTTTGACCTTTCACGTCTTTCAGGTAGCAGACTTTTTCAACCTTACCGGCCTGGAAAGTAGATACCTGATCAACCGTAATGCCTTGACCGCGCATAAAGCCTTCAAGCGCTTTAGTCGGTTTGCCTTCAGCATCATAAGCCGCTTGAACAGCAGGACCGTCAAAACGTTTTTGCGTATCCGCCTGAGCAGCATCAACGTTGATGATTTTAAGTGCCAGACGACGTGGCGCGGCATAGGCTTCGATTGAGTCGAATGCAAGACCTGCATCTTTTAAGCCTTTTTCAGTTTCAGCTTTTAAAGCATCACGTAATTTTTTCAAGCTTTTTGGTGGAAGTTCTTCACAGCCAAGTTCAAATAAAACTGTATGTTTAGACATTATTTGTTCTCCGCTGATTTTTCTGCTTGAGCCGCTTCTGCTTCTACTTGAGCTTTAAGCTGAGCCAGGACTTCGTCACGTAGGTGAGGTTCTGCCATTGGGAAACCAAGTTTCGCACGTGCTGCTACATAACTGGTCGCAATTGAACGTGCCAAAGTACGCACACGCAGAATATAACGCTGACGTTCAGTCACAGAAATCGCGCCACGCGCATCTAACAAGTTAAAGCTATGTGATGCTTTAATCACTTGTTCATAAGCAGGTAATGGCAGTTCAGCTTCGATTAAACGGGTCGCTTCAGCTTCGTAGAAATCGAATAGTTCGAACATTTTTTCTACTGGTGCATATTCGAAGTTATAAGTCGATTGTTCTACTTCATTTTGATGGAACACATCGCCATACGTCACAGTACCGAACTGACCTTTGGTCCAAACCAGATCGTAAACTGAGTCTACACCTTGCAGATACATCGCCAGACGTTCCAGACCATAAGTGATTTCACCGGTTACTGGGTAGCATTCAACACCACCGACTTGCTGGAAGTAAGTGAACTGAGTCACTTCCATGCCGTTCAGCCAAACTTCCCAGCCTAGACCCCATGCGCCCAGTGTTGGAGATTCCCAGTTATCTTCCACGAAACGGATGTCGTGAACTAAAGGATCAATACCGATTGCCTTTAAAGAATCTAGGTAAAGCTGCTGGATGTTGTCCGGGTTTGGCTTAAGCACAACCTGGAACTGGTAATAATGTTGCAGACGGTTCGGGTTCTCACCATAACGACCATCTTTCGGACGGCGTGATGGCTGAACATAAGCAGCATTCCAGGTTTCAGGACCTAACGCACGAAGGAAAGTTGCAGTGTGGAATGTCCCTGCACCCATTTCCATGTCGTAAGGCTGTAACACGACGCAGCCTTGCTCCGCCCAGTAGTTTTGTAAGGCAAGAATTAAGCCTTGGAAGGTATCAATATGCGATATGGCGCGACTCATGGTCATCCACTTAAAATTAGAGAAAAATTGTGCTTGATTATAAGGATTTTACAGGGGAGTGGCAAAGGGTTAATACGCTGAAAATATTTTGGAAAAAATTAAAATGGTCTTCATTCATGCCAGATTTTGCGCGGCTTTGCTGCAATTTTATGCTGGAATAGCAATGGGATGAGATCCAAAAATCAGGAATAAATCAGATGTATAGCATCCTGTTCACTGAAGCGCGATAAAGTTAAACTGATCTCATACGATTGCGGTCTTAGAATTAGTTTAATCTTCACACAATATAATAATGCCTAATTATAAGGAACTTCATGACCACTTACCAAATTCGGTGCCATTTAAAATACAAGATTGTGCAACCTACCGAATTTATTTTTATGGTTCAGGTCGCCCATCATCCCGATCAGAATATTCTCGGAGAACAGCTCACTATGAATATGCCGGTCAAGTGGCATGAATTTCAGGATGCTCGGCATCAAAACCGTCATATCCGGTTGCAACTCGAACCCTGTGAGGCATTTGAACTGAACTATAGCGCGACAGTTACCCGTCAGCCGAGCATTCCGAATGATCTGAGGCAAAACTTGAGTGAAGTCAAAATTCCAGACCTGCCGGATGAAGTACTACCTTATTTGCTGGCCAGCCGCTATTGCAATTCAGATTTATTACTAGAAATGGCGAAACGTTCATTTGGCTGGATGATACCCGGCTATACGCGTGTAAAAGCCATCGAACAGTGGATTTATAACAATATTTTTTATGTCTCTGGCTGTTCTGATCAGTTTACGACTGCAACGGATGTGCTGGTCCACCGAGCAGGTGTATGCCGTGACTTTGCTCATTTGGGCATTGCGCTGTGTCGTGCTTTAGGAATTCCGGCACGCATGGTGGTCGGTTATGTGGAAATTGAAAAATTTTTACCCGATTTTCATGCCATTTTTGAAGCCTATCTGGAAGGAGGGTGGGTACAGTTTGATCCGACCCGTTTAGCCCCGGTCGACGAGCTGATTCGCATTGGTACTGGGGTAGATGCCGGAGATGTAGCATTTTCAACCTATTATGGTCAGGTCGAGCTGCTCAAAATCGAACCTCTGATTAAATCTGGTTCTCATAGCGAAGCTGAGACTAAAATCACCTGACATGAATGATCTTATTGAAAATCCTATGAGAGATTGAATAGTAAAATAGGACTAGATGGATGGTTTTTCTCTGGTGTGTGACTTAGCTTTTTAAACAGCATCCATTTAAGTGTAATTAAAAGATATAAAATAAATACATCTAGGACTTACGCATTGAGGGA
>NZ_DDLD01000052.1:0-62060 GCF_002339435.1 Acinetobacter sp. UBA2581
AACTATGGGACAGCAGTGGCCTTTGGGCTGGTTTTTTTATTTAATATTGGATACTCATTTGGCTATAAGTATTTGATAACAGCCGCGCAGCTTTTAAATGACCTTGCTGTTTAGCCTTATTCAGCCATTCTTCAGCATGAAAATAATTCTGATCTAAACCCAGACTACCTTTAAGAAAGTGTTTACCCAGTCTATATTGTGCTTCGGCGTGACCACGTGTTGCTGCACTTAAGTAATTCCAGAAAGCATTGCGTTGATAATTTTCTTGCTGCTCTAGCTGCGTAATTTGAAATTGTTCAGCTTGGCGTTGCTTTAAAATATGGCAAAGCTTTTCAAACTGTACAGCTTCCAGATAATAGGTGTCTGCTTCAGAAATATAATTTTCCATTTCTGAACCTGTTGGCTCATCATGAGAAAACAGAAAATGTATGACTTTTTTAAGTTTAAGCATTTTTATTCCTCACCTTTGCCATTATTAACAATTAATTAAACTATCCACTAAAGACTACAATATAAAGCGGTTTTATTTCGGTAATGAATTACATGCTTTTAGTCTCATGTTGATATTTTTGTGTATTTAATGAGCAAAAACAAGCAGTAGAAATAAAAAAACTTCATTTTAAAAGTGAAGTAAATTAGAAAAAAATATGAATTTATTGCTCTAGTCGACACTTTAATATTGGATGGTAGAAAATTTAGTTTTACTAATAAAAAAATCTTGCATAAGCATGCAAGATTTTTAGCTTTGAAAATGAGTGAACTATAAAAATCAGATTTCCCACTCATGATTGCATTCACGGCATTTCCATTTCTTTTGGCTTTGCATGAAAGCCTGCATAGAAATTTTAAAATCAGGCAAATCTTTATAGAACATGAAGCCTGCGATCAGACAGATAATAAACACGATCACAGTGGCGGTCTGTAAAGTCGTACCTGCACCATCTCCAAAAATCCACATCGCGATGCTAATGATGACCAGCAGCAATAATACAAACAGGGCAGGCACCAGCATGATCAGGCTTTTAGGCACGACAGGACGCGCCGCTGGTTGACCTGGCTGAGCCACAGGCATGATTTTTGGGCTTTGACATTTAGGGCAACGATATTGCATTACAACTCCA
Source organism: Acinetobacter sp. UBA2581 (assembly GCF_002339435.1). Classification (NCBI taxonomy): domain Bacteria; kingdom Pseudomonadati; phylum Pseudomonadota; class Gammaproteobacteria; order Moraxellales; family Moraxellaceae; genus Acinetobacter; species Acinetobacter sp. UBA2581. The sequence goes on from NZ_DDLD01000052.1 coordinate 1,122, forward strand.
AAATTCTAAATTACTGATTATTTTATCGGAAGATACGCAAAAACCGAAATACCGCCAATATAAAACAGACAGACAATAAAAAACCCAAGTCACAATGCTTGGGTTTTTTATTAAGATGTTGCCATCTTGAATATGGCGTCCCTACGGGGATTCGAACCCCGGTTACCGCCGTGAAAGGGCGATGTCCTAGGCCTCTAGACGATAGGGACAAATGAGGCAAATACACAGGTAAAGCAAGACTTATTTGGTGGAGTCAAGGAGGATCGAACTCCTGACCTCTACAATGCCATTGTAGCGCTCTACCAACTGAGCTATGACCCCAGTCTGTGTGAGCGTTATATTATGGATATAACGCTCAGCCGTCAACTAAAAAATAAATTAAGCTTGATCAACTGCTTCATTTTTCGGCAGTTTCAGACTCTCATTTAGTTTTTCCCAAGCTTTTACTTCTTTCTTGCTAGGAGCACCGACCACTTCCAGCGCGTGGCGCAGACGGGCAAAAGTTAGATCCGGACCAATAGTGACCATGGTCTGCATGACTGGGGTAGAAGCGGTTGAACCGGCAATGGCAATAAAGAACGCTGGCATAAAGTCACGTAATTTAATGCCCATCTGATTCGCCAGATCCATCAACGTTTGGCTAACAGTGTCATTGTTCCAGGTGAACAGGCTTTCTAGACGCCAGATCGCAAATTGCAGGCTTTGACGCACTTGTTCTTCAGAAAGTTTTTTGCTTTCGAACTGTTCTTTAGTCAAAGTCGGGAAATGGTTGAAATAATGCGCTGACCAGTTCACTGCTTCAGACAGCAGATTGATCCGTGGTTGAATTGCAGCAGCGATTTCTTCCAGTTTGGCACGGTCTGCTTTCCAGGCCAGTAAGGTATCTAACAGTTCAGCAGGAGAGAGGGCTTTAATCCATTGACCATTCAACCAGTTTAGTTTTTCAACATCAAAGATTGGACCACCTAGAGAGACACGGTTAATATCAAAGTGTTCAATCATTTCAGCCAAAGTGAATTTTTCACGCTCATCTGGCATTGACCAGCCCATACGGCCTAGATAGTTCAGCAATGCTTCTGGCAATACGCCGATGTCTTTATAGTAATTGATTGAAGTTGGGTTCTTACGTTTAGACAGTTTTGATTTGTCCGGGTTACGCAGTAGAGGCATGTGGCACAGGACTGGCATGTCCCAACCAAAGTATTTATACAGCAACTGATGTTTTGGTGCAGATGGAATCCATTCTTCACCACGAATCACATGGGTAATTTGCATCAGGTGATCATCAACCACGTTTGCCAGATGGTAAGTTGGCAGACCATCCGTTTTTAGCAGAATTTGCATGTCGACTTGCGCCCATGGAATTTCTACTTCACCGCGCAGCATGTCATTAAAGGTACATACCCCTTCAGTCGGCACTTTCATGCGGATCACGTGCGGTTCACCAGATGCCAGACGACGTGTCACTTCTTCTTTAGACAGTTTTAGACCGCGGCCATCGTAGCGTGGAGTTTCGCCACGAGCCTGCTGTTCAGCACGCATTTCATCCAGTTCTTGCGCTGTTGCAAAACAGTAGAAAGCATGACCTTTATCTACCAGTTCTTCTGCGTATTTTTTATAGATGCTCATTCGTTCTGACTGACGGTACGGTGCATGTGGACCACCGACATCTGGGCCTTCTGACCAGTTCAGGCCTAACCAGCGTAGGGAGTCCAGAATCATTTTTTCAGATTCAGGAGTAGAACGCAGCTGATCCGTATCTTCAATACGAAGAATGAATTCGCCACCGTGCTGTTTGGCAAAACACAGGTTGAACAGGGCAATATAGGCAGTTCCCACATGCGGGAAACCGGTAGGAGAAGGTGCAATACGAGTACGAACAGTCATAACCGGATCTAATCTTAAATATAAAATTGCAGCTATTATAACGAAAAAGCCACATCACTTAATGCTTTATTCAACATTGAATGATGCGGCTTTTCAGGATGAGCAAAATATAACGAATGTGGAGAACTAAAACTAAGTCTTATGAATTGCTCGGAGAAAAGATACTTTGCACAAAGCGCGTAAAGCGCAGGTTTTGAGCTGCAAAAAAGCTTTGAGTCGGATTTGATTTGAACGCAGTCAGCGCTTTAAGTTCATCCTCAGTATGAAAAGCATTTTTATCAGCCTTATGTTGCTGAATTGCTTTTTCAATTGGTGAGGTTTTCACTTCAATTGCACTTACAGAGGCTTTAGGTAGCTCTGTTTTCACAACTACGGCATGGCCAAGTTGGATCGAGAACAGCGTGATAAGACTTAGGATGCTGGCTGTAAATATTTTAAATTTCATATCCAAACTTCCTCCTTGGCTCTGGTTAATCTTGTTTTGTTAAAAATGTTGTTATAATACTGGCTACAATCTAATCACATTCAGATATGAAAAAGTAGAACCAAGTCACATTTTTTACAAAAAACTAATATTTCTCTGTGGAAAATTACTAAATCTCAGAATTTCCACATTTAAGTTGCCTATTTGTAACAGATAACTGTGTAGAGATCGTGAAGAACTGTCTTATATTGTAGCAGGATATTAAATTTTTAGTGGAAAATGTATCCGAAATGAATTGTGAGCATATATATCAAAAATAGAATATGATTGGATAAAATATTATAAGATCATGATTGTTAAGTAATTTTTTTATTTATATAGTGCTGGGTAAATTAGCAATGAGCACTAATCATGAAAAAGATAATAACTTCTACTATTTTAGTATTACTTGGCGGAAGTGCCATTCCTGGCTATGCTGCAAAAGACTTTCTCAACGTTTCCTATGATCCGACCCGTGAATTCTATCAGGAATATAATGAAGAATTTGGCAAGTTCTGGAAACAGAAAACCGGGCAGGCGGTCAATTTTAAACAGTCGCATGGTGGTTCAGGCAAACAGGCACGCTCTGTGGTGGATGGTTTGCAGGCCGATGTAGTCACTTTGGCGCTAGTCAATGACATCGAAGAAATTGTCAATGCAGGCTTAATCGAAAAGGGCTGGCAGAAAGAATTTCCAAGTAATTCGGCTCCTTATACCTCTACGATTGTATTTCTGGTTCGTAAAGGCAATCCAAAACAGATTAAAGACTGGAATGACCTAACCAAACCAGGCGTTGAAATTATTACGCCAAACCCAAAAACTGGGGGTGCACCGCGCTGGATTTATCTATCCGCCTGGGGTTATGCCTTGAAACAGCCGGGTGGTAATGATGCTAAAGCCAAAGAACTGGTGAAAAAACTCTATGCCAATGTCAAAGTATTGGATTCAGGTGCGCGTGGTTCCTTAACGACCTTTGCTGAACGCGGAATCGGTGATGTATTACTCTCTTGGGAAAATGAAGCGTTATTGGCTACGCAAGGTTTGGGTAAAGATAAATATGAAATTGTTTATCCTTCAATTTCTATTCTGGCTGAACCTTCAGTGGCGATTGTCGACAAGACCGTGGATAAAAATGGCAACCGAAATTTGGCCAAAGGTTATCTGAACTATTTATATTCACCAAAAGGACAGGAGCTGGCAGCGAAATACTACTTCCGTCCACGTAATGCCAAAGCAGCAGCGAAATATGCAGCGCAATTCCCGAAAATCCAGACTTTTACTATTGATAAAGTCTTTGGCGGCTGGGCAAAAGCGCAGAAAACCCATTTTGTGAATGGAGCCATCTACGATCAAATCTCTGCGGAAAACCGTAAATAATTTTAATTACTGAAGCAAAGTCAGAAAGCGGATAATTTATTATCCGTTTTTTTTATATCTAAAGCATAAAATGCTATAAAAATGGGATAAGCCTTTAATCTAGAAATTTTTATTATATAAAACATGAAATTAAAACAAAAAATAACTAAATATTACCCTGTATGCACTTTGTTTGCTCAATTGCGAAAAATAACTTTATTTCATATAGTTATATCTAATGAAGATAATCTCCCGATGCTCTTATGAAAACTCAATTAAAATCACTGGTTAGTGCTGCCTTATTGGCAACAGGTCTGACATTTACTGCAACTGCGAGCCAAGCCGCGGATCGTGAATTCCTGAACGTTTCTTATGATGCGACCCGTGAATTCTATGACGAATTCAACAAATCTTTTGGTGCCTACTGGAAAAAACGAACCGGTATTGATGTGAACTTTAAACAGTCTCACGGCGGTTCAGGTAAACAGGCCCGTTCTGTGGTCGACGGTTTAAAAGGTGATGTGGTTACTTTGGCATTGGCAAACGATATTGAAGAGATCGTAAGATCTGGTCAGATTCAGCTAGGCTGGCAAAAAGAGTTCCCGCATAATTCTGCACCTTATACTTCAACGATTGTCTTCATGGTACGTAAGGGTAACCCTAAAGGAATTAAAGACTGGAAAGATCTGACTAAGCCGGGTGTAGAAATTATTACACCGAACCCGAAAACTGGTGGTTTGCCACGTTGGGTCTATCTGTCAGCTTGGGGTTATGCAGAGAAACAGCCAGGTGGTAGCAAAGCAAAAGCTCAAGAATTTGTCGGCAAGCTTTATAAAAACGTAAAAGTGATGGACTCTGCTGCACGTGCATCGATGACCACATTTGCTGAACGTAATATTGGTGATGTGTTGTTAACTTGGGAAAATGAAGCTCTGGTAACGCAAAAAACTTTAGGTAAGAATAAGTTTGATATCGTTTATCCATCTTTGACCATTCTGACTGAACCCTCTGTAGCCATCGTAGATCGTACAGTGGATAAAAATGGCAATAAATGGTTAGCTAAAGGTTATATCAACTATCTTTACTCTCCACTTGGTCAGGACATGGCAGCACGACATTTCTACCGTCCACGTAATGAGAAAGTATTAGCCAAATATTCATCACAGTTCCCAAAAATTAAAACCTTTACCATTGATGAAGTATTCGGTGGCTGGGCCAATGCACAGAAAACTCACTTTGTGAATGGCGCAATCTTCGACCAGATCTATAACTCGAAGCGTTAATCTGTTGATTAGAAAATAAATTTAAAATATAAAAAAGCTTCCTCGATGGAGGCTTTTTTATCGGCTGTCGAAAAATAAAAACGGTTTTCTCTATAGAAATTAATATTTATCTACAAAAAGTCGTTTGGAGCTTTAGCTAAACAGAGTGATAATGTGCAGTTAAATTTTTCGCCCTATTGATTGAGTTTTTATGTCACATATTTCTGTATTACTTCACGAAACGATTGATGCCTTACTGGCTGGTCGCAATACGGGAATTTATGTGGATGGAACCTTTGGTCGCGGTGGGCATACACGTTTATTACTTTCCAAATTAGATGAAAATGCACGCGTCTATGCTTTCGATAAAGACCCGCAAGCATTGGCTGTTGCCGCAGAACTGGAACAGGGAGATTCACGTTTTAAAATTATCCATGCCAGCTTCGCTGATTTAAAACAGGCATTAGCTGAGCAGGGTATTGAAAGTGTAGATGGTGTGATGGCTGACTTAGGGGTGTCTTCACCGCAGCTGGATCAGGCAGAACGCGGTTTCAGCTTTATGAAAGATGGCCCGCTGGATATGCGTATGGACAACTCGCAAGGTCCGACTGCAGCAGAATGGCTGGTGGATATTGAAGAAGAAGCACTGGCCAATGTGATTTTTCAGTATGGGGAAGAGCGTTATAGTCGTCGTATAGCCAAAGCGATCAAGGCTGCCGGATATATTGATACCACAGCCAAACTGGCGGAAATTGTGAAAGTTGCCCATCCAAAATGGGAAAAAAATAAACATGCTGCCACCCGAACTTTCCAGGCAATTCGTATTGCTATTAATAAAGAATTAGAAGATATTGAAACTTTCCTCCCTCAAGCGGTTGAAATTTTAAAACCAGAGGGACGTTTGGCTGTGATCAGCTTTCATTCATTAGAAGACCGGTTGATTAAACAGTTTATTCAAAAAGAATCAACGCTTGAAGAAGATTCAGGCTGGGGAATGCCGCAACAACAAAAGGATACGCGACGTTTAAAGAAAATCGCCCGGGTCAAGGCAAGTGATGAGGAAGTTAAAGCCAATCCTCGTTCACGTAGCGCATGGCTGCGCGTGGCAGAACGTTTAGCTTAATAGGCACATCATGAAAACTGAAGTGGTTGATAAAAAAACAGAAAAATTATGGCTGAAAAAAGTCATTGTTTACCTCATATTGATATTGATGGTCTTCATCAGTGCGGTATTTGTCGTCTTCCAAGTCTTTGAATACCGTCAGGATAACCGCAAACTAAGTACCTATCTGCGCGAACGGGATGACCTGAATGCAGAGTGGGGACGTTTGCTGATTGAACAGCAGACCTTTGGTGCGACCGCGCAAATTGGTACCCGTGCAGTGACCCAGTTAAGGATGTATTCACCTCCGATTTCACAGAGTGTCGTGATTTCCTTACCACAACCTTCAGATGAGAAAAAATAAGGCTAGCGCTCGAACATGGTAGACAAGAGAAAGAAGCAACCGGTACGTAAAAAGCAGTCCGTCACCGAGAAAAATGCCTTAAATGTTTATATCAACCGTTTTTACATCATGTGGGCTGTGGTGCTACTGTGTTTTGTGACACTGATCGGCCGAGCTTTCTATGTGCAGATTATCAATAAAGACTTTCTGCAAAATAAAGCCAATGCCAATATTTTACGAACCAATACCATCAAGGCCATGCGTGGCGTAATTTATGATCGTAATGGTATTCCGCTGGCGATCAGTACGCCGATTATGAAAATCGTGATTGACCCACGTGACTATTTTGATAATAAAAAACTCTATGATGAAACCATGCTGGCACTACAGAAAGAGCCGAATAGCCGTAAACTGAAACGCCAGCTCCCAGATAAAAACCTGAATCTGGATGAGCTGGCTGATGCAGTGGGCATGGATCGTGCTGAATTGCGCAAAAAGATGGAAGAGCGTCCACGTTCACGTTATCTGATCCTGAAAAAAGAAGTGCCGCCACAACAGGCGGAACTGATCATGAAGCGTAATTTCCAAGGTGTGTATACCGAGAAAAACTATAAGCGCTATTATCCTCAGCCCCAGCCAAACTCCCAGATTATTGGTCTGACCAATAGTGAGGGAATTGGGATCGAAGGTCTGGAGATGCAGCTGAATACCCGTCTTGCCGGTCAGGATGGTGAACAGCAGATTATCCGTGACAAGAAAGGCAACCGGGTTAAAGAACCGGAAGTGATTAAAGAAGTCGAGCCGGGTGAAAACATTACCCTGAGTATCGACTCACGTTTACAGTACATTATGTATCGTGAACTGACTGCAGCAGGCGTCGCCAATAATGCCCGCTCCGCAACAGCGATTGCAGTCGACGTCAAAACCGGTGAAATTCTGGCAATGTCTTCTTGGCCCTCTTATAACCCGAATGACAAGAATGGCTTATTAAATAAAGACGCAATGCGTAACCGTGGCGCTGTCGATTCCTTCGAGCCGGGTTCAACCATGAAGCCGCTAACTGTGGCGATGGCTTTGGAGAGTGGGAAATATACAGCCAATTCGGTGATCAATACGAGTCCAGGTAGTATGCGGGTCGGAAACCACACCATCCGTGATACGCATAACTACGGTCAGTTGACACTGGGTGGCATTATCCAGAAATCATCAAACGTTGGTGTGGCCAAATTGGCTTTATCACTGCCGTATGAAACTTTACCGACTTTCTATAAACGTCTTGGTTTTGGTCAGCGTTCCGCAGTGAAATTTCCGGGCGAAAGTTCCGGTCTGATTCTGCCGCCAAGTAAATGGAATGTGTCTGAAGTAGCAACCATGGCGTATGGTTATGGTCTGAATGCGACTGTGCTGCAATTGGCTGATGCCTATGCCATGCTGGCGAACAAAGGTGTGAAAGTGCCTTTAAGTCTATATAAGTTAGAAGAACAGCCACAAGGCGAGCAGATGATTGATCCACAAATCGCAGAACAGGTTCTGCTGATGATGGAAACAGCAACTTTGCCTGGTGGTACAGCAACCCGTGCAACCGTACCTGGTTATCGTGTTGGAGGTAAAACGGGTACTGCGCATAAATTGCGTGCCGACCGTAAAGGCTATTCAACTAGTGAATACCGTGCTTTATTTGCTGGTGTAGCACCCGTGAGTGATCCGCGTATTGCTATGGTGGTGGTCGTGGAAAATCCGCAAGGGTCTTATTATGGTGGTACGGTATCTGCACCTGTCTTTGCCCGTGTGATGCAGGAATCTTTACGCCTGCTAAATGTCCCGTTGGACAAACCTTTAGAATCTCCCAAAGTCCAGTAAATAGGTGATCAATGTCCATTACATTTCAAGATCTCTACGCCGTTCAAGAACCTGCTGAGTGGATGCGACAATCCTTTCAGGGTTTCGAACTGGACAGCCGCAAAGTTAAACTGGGGCAAATTTTTATTGCCCTGACCAGCTTGTCTCAACCTGAAAAAACCGCAGAATATGCTAAAAAAGCCCTGTCATTGGGTGCACTGGCCGTAATTTCAGAACAAGAGCTAGGTGTTACTCCAGCTTTGGTAGTACCCAATGTCCGTCACTTGATGGGCGAGTGGCAAAAGCGCTATCTGCAAGCGACTCAGCCAGTTAAGGCTACCCGTATTCTGGCCGTGACCGGCACCAATGGTAAAACCACGATTTCCCGTCTGGTTGCTGAGTTGCTGATGCTGCAAGGCAAAGCCTGTGCAGTTATGGGGACTACAGGGAATGGTATTTTGCCGAGTCTGGAAGCCTCTTCTCATACCACACTCGATGCCCTGCAATTGCAAAATGCCTTGCATGCCTATGCACAGGCAGGTGCGGAATTTGCTTCCATTGAAGCGAGTTCGCATGGTCTGGAGCAGGGCCGTCTGAATGGTTGTGCGATTGAAATTGCGGCTTATAGCAATTTAAGTCGAGATCATCTGGATTATCACGGTACGCTGGAAGTTTATGCAGAAGCAAAATCGCGTTTATTCAGCTTTGAATCTCTGAAAGTTGCAATCATCAATATTGATGACGCATACGCAGAGGTGATGCTGAATACTGCAAAAGCCAATCCGAATCAGCCGAAAATTCTGACTTATTCTTTGTCACAAGCAGCTGATTATCAGGTTCAGGATATCCAGTACAGTATTTCCGGTGCTGAATTTAAATTGATCACTGCACAAGATACATTTACTGTGCATAGTCCTTTGCTGGGTCATTTCAATATCGAAAATCTGGTTGCCAGCCTGGTTGTGGCAGAGCAAGCCGGTTTTGCATTAGCCGATTTAATTGCCACTGTGCCCGAGCTGAAAGGTGCCCCAGGCCGTATGCAGGTCATTCGTGATGATGAGCGTTTATTTGTTGTGGATTATGCACATACTCCAGATGCCCTCACTCAGGTCTTGCTTACGCTGAAGCGCCATGTCAGTCAAAAACTCTGGGTTGCTTTTGGTTGTGGCGGTGACCGTGATCGTGGCAAACGCCCGTTGATGACTCAGGCGGCCCTCGAAGGTGCTGATATTGCAGTGCTGACTTCGGACAATCCACGTACTGAAGATCCAAACCAGATTTTCGCTGACATGAAGCAGGGTATCGATTTTTCAGACAAAACCTATCATGAAATTCATGACCGTCGTGAAGCAATCCGCTTTGTAGTCGACCAGGCACAGCCAGGTGACATTGTGGTGATTGCCGGTAAGGGACACGAAAATTATCAGGAGATTGATGGGGTGCGACATTGGTTTGATGATGTGGTCGAGGTACAGGCCGCGATTGATGCCCAGCATCACAACCGTGATTTAGCATTTCCAGCGCATTAGGATTTTACATGCATACTTCAACAACAAGTACCGTGTCTCTAGAGCCATGGACAATTGAACAGTTACAGCAAGCCACTCAGGGTTATTGGCTGAATGATAAAAAACCTGAAGGCCAGATTAAGCGGATTTTAACTGATTCCCGTCATGCCGAAGCAGGTGATGCTTTTCTGGCATTGAAAGGTGAGCGTTTTGATGCGCATGACTTTATCGCCCAAGTGGCTGAGAAGGGCTGTGGAATCGCGATTGTCAGCCAACCTGTTGACGCAGAGATTTGCCAGCTAGTAGTTGAAGATACTCGCCTGGCGCTGGGTCATCTTGGCGCATATCGTCGTCAGCAAAATCCACAGCTCAAAGTCATTGCTTTGACTGGCAGTAGCGGTAAAACCACGACCAAGGAAATGCTGGGCAGTATCCTGTCACGTCTGGCACCGACTTTAGTCACTCGCGGTAACCTGAATAATGATTTGGGTGTCCCAATGATGTTGCTGGAACTGCGTGCTGAACATCAGTATGCGGTGATGGAGCTGGGTGCGAGCCATCAGGGTGAAATTGATTACACTTCCAATCTGGTACAGCCGCATGTGGCCGGTATCATTAATATCGGTACTGCACACTTAGGTGAGTTTGGTGGCCGTGATGGGATTTGTCGCGCTAAATCTGAAATCTATTCACATATTTCTGAAACTTCGATTGTGCCTGCAGCGGATGATTATGCCGAGCAGATTCGTGCAGCCGTCAAAACCGAGAAAACTTTGAGTTTTGGTCAGGGCGGTGACATCTATGCAACTGACGTAGAATTACATCCGCAATCTGCGACTTTCACGCTAAATACACCACAAGGCAGTAAAACCGTAAATCTGCCATTTGCTGGTGAACACAATGTGCAAAACGCAACTGCAGCAGTGGCTTTCTCTTTGGCGATTGGTATCAGTCTGGATGATATCGTGGCTGGCCTTGAGCAGGCCGTTGGTGCCAAAGGTCGTTTGAACTTTATACCGCATAAAGATTTTTTATTTATTGATGATACCTACAATGCCAATCCAAGCTCGATGCGTGCAGCGGCTGAAGTTTTAGCGCAGCAGCAGGGTATTCGAGTGATGGTGACCGGTGATATCGGTGAACTGGGTTCATCTGCCGCGATCGAGCATTATAAACTTGGTCGGGATCTGGTATCGGTCAAAGGCATTAATTTTGTGGTGGCTGTGGGTGAATTTGCTCCAGCTGCACAAGAAGGTGCACGTAGTACGCAATATGGTAAGAAGATGCAGGCTTTCCTCAATCAGGAGCAGGCTTTACCATTTTTAATTGATTTGATTGAAACACATCATCCCCAGCCAATGTCTTTTCTATTTAAAGGGTCGCGTTTTACCCATATGGAAACATTAATGGCTGCATTGATGGAGAAACTCTAAATGCTGTTATGGCTATTTGACCAGCTGGCGGGCTTTGATAGCACGTTTCAGGTGGTTCGTTATTTAACTTTACGTGCTTTGCTCAGCGTTTTGACTGCTATGACTATCGGTTTGGTCTTGGGTCCAATCATGATCCGCAAATTGCAGGCACTAAAATATGGTCAGGCAGTAAGTTCGTTTGCTCCTGAGAATCATGCCAAGAAAATGGGTACACCGACCATGGGTGGGGTATTAATCCTGCTCTCGATCGGGATCTCCACCTTACTGTGGGCGGACCTGACGAATCCTTATGTCTGGATTGTGCTCTCGGTAATGGTGATTTTCGGCGCCGTTGGTTGGGCGGATGACTGGATTAAAATCCGTTATAAAGACAATGCCGGTTTACCTGCACGTAAGAAATTCTTCTGGACATCAGTGGGTTCTTTAGGTGCTGGTATTGCGCTGTATGTGATCGCCCAGCAGCAACCGAATCCGGTAGTGACTGCCAATATGCTGGATGTGTTAATTCCATTCTTTAAGGATCACACCATTCCATTGTCTGTGATTCCGCTGGGAATTGGCTTCATTATTTTCACTTACTTCGTGATTAATGGTGCATCCAATGCCGTAAACCTGACCGATGGTCTGGATGGTCTGGCAATTATGCCAATTGTCCTGGTTGCGGCAGGTTTAGGGGTATTTGCTTATTTGGCAGGCGATGTACGTTTCGCTAACTACTTACATATTCCTTATGTGAAATATTCTTCTGAACTGGTGGTGATCTGTGCTGCGATGATCGGTGCCGGTCTGGCATTCCTCTGGTATAACGCTCACCCAGCTCAAGTGTTCATGGGTGATGTAGGGGCATTATCTTTAGGTGCAATGCTGGGTACGATTGCTGTGATGGTGCGTCAGGAAATCGTGTTTGCGATTATGGCAGGTGTATTCTTGGTGGAAGCAATTTCAGTCTTCCTGCAAATCGGTTCATTAAGAATGCGTAATAAACGTGTATTCTTGATGGCACCTTTGCATCACCATTATGAAAAGAAAGGTTGGCGTGAAACTCAAGTCGTCATTCGTTTCTGGATTATTACAATTATGCTGGTAGTTTTTGGCCTAATGACCTTAAAATTACGCTAAGAAATGCATTTGAAAAAGTCGGCGCATGCCGGCTTTTTTGTTTTGGAGAAATTAAAAAATGAACTTACTGATGTGTCCTGTTTGTCGTGAGCAGTTACGCTTAAATGAACGTACATGGCGCTGTGACAATCAGCATAGCTATGATATAGCCAAGCAGGGTTATGTGAATCTGCATGTAGTGCAGCATAAACATAGTAAAAATCCAGGTGATACGCCTGAATCTGTGCAGGCACGCCGTGCATTTCTGAGTGCAGGTCATTATGCGCCTTTGCAACAGGCTGTGGTTAAGAAAATCCGTGAGCTGCGGATTGAAAATCTGCTCGATATTGGTTGTGGCGAAGGTTATTACACCAATGCCATGCAGGCTGAAGTCATGCAATGTGTCGGCGTAGATATTGCCAAAAATGCAGTTCAGGTTGCAGCTAAACTGAATAAAGAAATTACCTGGGTGGTAGGGACAGGGGCAACCTTGCCGGTATTGGATCAATTCATTGATCTCTGTACCAGCTTATTTAGCCCGATTCCGAAACAGGAAATCTTGCGGGTATTAAAGCCAAAATCTTATTTGATGGTAGTGACGCCTGCACCACAACATTTGTACGCGATGCGTGAAGCCTTATTTGAGGAAGTGAAAGCACACGAGCCACAGAAATTTGTTGAGCAGTTGCAGGATGTATTTAATCTGGTAAGTGAACAGGTGATTGATGCGCCAATGACTTTGCCTCAAGCGGATTTAAAAAACCTGGTTGCTATGACTCCCTATGCTTATAAAGCCAAACCTGAACGCCGTTTGGCACTTGAGCAGCAGGATCAATTCGATTTAATGGCCCAATTCCAGATTTATGTATTTCAGAAGAAGTAAATCGGTTATTTAGAAATAAAAAATCCCTCATTATTGAGGGATTTTTTATTGGTTCAGATTATTCAATTTCTTCAATCAAGTTTTCCAAAGGATCCACCACCCGATTTGGTTGTAGTGGCTGGTCTCTTGGCGCCACTCTTTCATCATCCGGTATGCGAATTTCCTGATCAGGCAAATCTTCAAAATCATTGCTTTGTCGTTTAGGTGCTACAACCGGGGCAGGGCGATATAGAGGCGTCGCTAAAGGTGGAGAAGACGGATCATGCTGTTCCTGCTCACCTTGCACTACTTTATTACGGTTAATAGGTGCTTTAGCATTACGATCCAGGCGAACCCAAGTTTCTGGTGTACCTTTTAAGGCATTACCCATAAAGTCGGTCCAGATTGGTAAGGCTGCCACGCCACCGTATTCACGGCGACCTAAAGTTTTTGGCTGGTCGAAACCGACCCAGGCAACGGTGACCAGCTTGCCATTAAAACCTGCAAACCAGGCATCTTTGGCATCATTGGTGGTACCGGTTTTACCCCCAATATCGCTACGACCAATTCTTAAAGCAGCACGTCCCGTACCATGCTGAATCACATCACGCAGGATATTGGTCATATCATAAGCAGAACTAGATTTTAAAATACGTTCTGCCTGACGGTAATTACTGTCTTCAGCCGAGATTTTTGGTGTCTCTGGTTTCTGTGCTAAGGTTTTGTTATTGATTTCAATGGCTTCATCATCAGGAGTGAGTGCGCCTGTTGGTTGAGGACTTTCTTCCTGAGCATTAATACACGAGATGCAGGCATATTCAGGCTTAGCCTCAAAAATAGTCTTGCCATAGGCATCTTCGATACGCGTAATAAAATGTGGCTGAATCCGATAACCACCATTGGCGAACGTAGCATAACCAGTGGCCATCTGGATTGGTAAAACCTGAGGCGTACCTAGAGCAATGGTGTAGTTCCGTGGAATCTGGTTATCCTGCAAGCCAAAATCCATAAATAACTGACGGGTACGCTCAATACCAACGGTTTGTAATAGACGAACTGAAACTGTGTTACGTGACAGATATAAAGCACGACGTAAAGGAATCATCCCTAAATAACGGCCATCCGAATTACGCGGACTCCATTTACCAATAGTAATCGGTGCATCATTGACCATGGTGTGTGGAGTCATACCACGTTCTAAAGCCAGAGCATAAACAAAAGGCTTAATGGTTGAACCCGGTTGACGCCAGCCTTGAGTCGCGCGGTTAAATTTGGATTGATAAAAATTATAACCACCGACAATGGCTTCAATCGCACCATTATTCGGGTTCAAGGCAATTAATTGGCCCTGTACCTGAGGCGTTTGTACCAGTGCCCAGGAACTTTTATTCTCATTAGGTCTTAAACGAACAATATCTTTAACTTTAACAATCTGTGAGGCTCTGCTTGGTGCAGCACCTACACTATCTGCACTACGATAAGGACGGGCCCAGGACATGCCTGACCAAGGCACAGTTACGGTTGTACCATCCTGCATCAACGCTTCAAAGCTATTATTATTGACCTTGGTCACTTCAGCAGGATAAGTATTGGCATAGACACGGAAATTTTGCAGGGGCTGATCATGAGCTTCGGCACCTCGCCAGCCATGACGACGATCATAAGCTTCTAAACCGTCCTGTACCGCCTGTTCAGCATAAGCCTGACGTTCACTATGGATCGTCGTGTAGACTTTATAACCTGAATCTATGGCCTGTTCACCAAAATTTTCTACTAGTTCGGAGCGAACCATTTCACCGACGTAGGGAAATTTGTTGCGGGTACTGCGGTCAGGCATATCCAGGTTAATCGGTTCAGCAATGGCTTCCTGATATTGGCTTTGATTCAGATACCCCAATTGCAGCATGCGACCTAAAATCCAGTTACGGCGTTCTAATGCACGTTTAGGGTTGGCCACCGGATTATAACGAGAAGGTGCTTTAGGTAGGCCAGCAATCATTGCCATTTGCGCAATCGAAAGCTCATCTAAACTTTTGTTGTAATAGATTTTCGCTGCTGCCGCAATGCCGTAAGCATTTTTCCCCAAGAAAATTTTATTGACATATAAAGTCAGAATTTCTTCTTTACTTAAATTCTGTTCTATTTTACGTGCCAGGAAAATTTCAGTCAGCTTACGCTTTAAAGTACGTTCGGGACTTAAATAGTAGTTTTTGGCGACCTGCATGGTAATGGTCGAACCACCAGTCTGTACATCAGAGCCGGTAATAGTTTCACTGACTGCACGTCCTAAGCCTTTAAAGCTGATCCCGCTGTGTTCGAAGAAACTGGAATCTTCTGCAGCGAGGAAGGCGTGAATAAATTCTTTCGGAATCTGTTCATAATTCACAGGAACAGAAAGCTTGCCACCATACTCTGCAATGAGCTCATTATCTGAGCTAAAAACTTGTAAAGGCTTTAATAAAGGTGCCTTTTTAAGCGTAGACATTTCAGGCAAAGATGGGGCAATATAGAGATACATGCCATAGAAACCCATCGGAATTGAGATCAAAATAATGATAATGATCAAAAAAAATGGATGAACAAGGCCTGAACAAGATAGCTTTTTCATAACAAGTAAGTTTTAATAAGAGCTAATGGCAAACTAATTACCGGTCAGTATATCCTTTAGATATACATATTGTTAGATGAGTTATTGTATCTGTATAAAATTATAGGCCGGCACAGATTGGTGAGTTTGTTTTTATTGGGGATAAAAAAATAATAGGAATTGTATTGTGCGCAGGTTATATCGTAAGCCAAATAAGGGGTTAATAGGAGTCGATATTAGTTCGACTTCTGTTAAAGTTTTAGAGCTCTCTGTAAAGAACGGTCGGTACTGGGTAGAAAGTTATGCTTTGGTCCCATTACCAGAAAGTAGTGTCGTTGAAAAAAATATTTTAAATCCAGAAGCGGTGGGTGATGCGTTGGGGCGTGCGATTAATTTGGCCAATACCCAGTCCAGTCAGTCAGCCTTTGCGATTCCAACTTCTATGGTCATCACCAAGATCATCGAAATGGATGCCGATATGTCGGATGATGAACGTGAAATTCAGATTCGTGAAGATGCCGAACAATATATTCCTTTCCCACTTGATGAAGCCAGTCTGGACTTTGAAGTTCTGCCAGACCGTTTAACCAATCCGAACCGGGTCAATGTCCTGTTGGTAGCGACCCGAATAGAAAATGTTGAAGCGCGTTCTGAAGTACTGCAAATTGCCAATCTTAATCCAAAAATTGCAGATGTCGAAAGTTTTGCATTAGAAAATGCATTCAAGGTGTTTTCGGATACCTTACCGATGGGGGTAAATACTGTCGGGATCCTGGATATTGGTCATAGTATGACGACCTTATCCGTCATGCAGAATAACAAGATCATTTATACCCGTGAGCAGGTTTTTGGTGGCAAACAGCTGACTCAGGAAATCCAGAACCGTTATGGATTGTCTTTTGAGGAAGCAGGTCGTGCTAAAAAAACCCGTGCCTTACCGGATGACTATGACATCGAAGTGCTGGAACCTTTCTTGGATGCTGTAGTCCAACAAGCAGCCCGTTCATTACAGTTCTTCTTCTCTTCATCTCAGTTTAACGAGATTGACCATATTTTATTGGCAGGGGGAAATGCCAATATTCCAGGTCTGGCAAAACTATTACAGCAAAAACTCGGCTACCGGGTCACGATTGCCAATCCATTCCTGCAAATGGGCTTTTCTCCTCAAATTGATATTAAAAAAATTGAAAATGACGCGTCCTCACTCATGGTTGCATGTGGTTTGGCATTGAGGAGTTTTGATTAATGGCAAAGATTAACTTACTCCCTTGGCGCGATGAGCTAAGAATTAAAAGAAATAATGAATTTGTAGCGATTTGCGCAGGGGCACTTTTTCTAGGATTGGCAGCAGCAGGTTCAACCTGGTTCTACTATGATCAAAAACTTCAGGATCAGGAACAGGCCAACCAGCTGGTGGTCAGTACTAACCAGAATCTGGATGTACAGCTAAAAGCATTGGATGGTTTACAAGATCAGCGTAATGCAATTGTTGAACGTATGAAGCTGATTCAGGGTCTACAGACTCAACGGCCGATTGCAGTTCACCTGATTGATGAAATTGTACGGGTCACACCAAGCAATATGTACATTACCAAATTTCAGCGTACCGGCGATAAATTCACTATTGAAGGTAAGGCAGAAAGTCCGAATACAGTGGCTGAATTGCTACGTAATCTGGAGGCTTCTACCTGGTATCGTAATGCATTTATGAATGCTTTCCTGGTTGCTGAAGAACCAAAAGATAAAGCGCCATCATCAGTGATTCCTCGAGTGGAAGAATCTTATGGCAGCTTTACGGTCACGGTTGATCTGGATCAAATCGCTGAGCCAACACTTAAAGAAGGACAAACACCAGCCACAACTACAGCGGAGGCATCATCATGAGTAATGACGAATTCGATGAATTAAGCCAAGACGTAGTGGCTGTTCCTAGAAAAAAAATGACAGTTGAGAAATTCTTTCAACAATTCAATACACTAGATCC
The DNA here is from genome assembly GCF_002339435.1 of Acinetobacter sp. UBA2581. Lineage (NCBI taxonomy): Bacteria > Pseudomonadati > Pseudomonadota > Gammaproteobacteria > Moraxellales > Moraxellaceae > Acinetobacter > Acinetobacter sp. UBA2581. The sequence goes on from NZ_DDLD01000052.1 coordinate 18,846, forward strand.
AAATAATTATGGCAGCTGGCCATTATCAGTCAAGATTACCTGCTGGATCTTTATTGTTATTCTGGTTTTTATGCTGGGGTATTTCGGATTTATTCGCGGCAAGATAGAAGCAATTTCACAAGCCAGTGCTCAAGAACAAAACCTGTTAAATGAATTCCGGGAAAAGGAATCTAAGCTGCGTAATTTACAGCAGTATCAGATTCAGTTGCAGGAGATGGAAGCACGTTTTAATCAGCAATTGGAACAATTGCCGAAAGAAACTGAAATTCCAGGTCTGGTTGAAGATATCAACCTGAGTGGAGTGAACTCCGGACTGAAATTTAAGAATATTCGTCTTGAACCTGAAATCAAGCAGGAATTCTTTATTGAGCAGCCGATCGCGATTGAAGCCACTGGGGATTATCACGCCTTTGGTTCTTTTGTAAGTAGTATCGCGGGGCTTTCGCGTATTGTTACACTGCATGACTTCACCATTACAGGAACTGAAAATAAAGAAAAGAAATCTGAAATTCCTGTTATTGATTATGTAGTGAAAGCGAAAACCTACCGTTATGTAGGTAATGCAGATGCTTCATCTACTCCGGCTACAACTGATACGCAGGGAGCCCAGTAATGAATATCATTAAAATTACTTCAGCTTTAACGCTCGGATTTTTATTGGTGGGTTGCGAATCAAGAATTGATGCAGTCAATCAGGAAATGGCCAATATTCGTAATCAACCGCCATTACCAATTGAACCGGCGCCGGATTTTATTCCGACAGAAATGTTTAATTATGCAGCTCATCAGCTGAAAAGTCCTTTTCTGCCGAGCTCTTTAGCAGCTGAATTGAAAATTATGGCGGGTAAGCGGGTTTATCCAAACTTGTCACGCCAATTACAGCCTTTAGAGAGTTATCCACTGGAAACTTTAAGCATGAAAGGCAGTATGCGGAATCAGGCGGGGCAGATTCTGGCTCTAATTCAAACGCCTGATGGGGAAATTGAACGGATACAACGTGGCAGCTATATGGGACTTAATCATGGTCGTGTAACGAGAATTACGCCGACACAGATTGACTTGATTGAGATTATTCCAGATGGCCGTGAGGGATATGTGGAACGTCCACGAAGTCTGGTTTTGATTGGACCAGCGCCATAAGTTTTAAGGAATAAAAATGAATAAGAGTATTAAAGAATTTATTTTTGGGGATGCTAATACAATGAATCATGTGTTTCGTCAGTTTTCTATGGGGGCTGTCGCGATTGCTGTGATGCAAGCGGCTAGTGCGCAGGTTTCAATGACCAATGTGGTACCAATGCAGATTCCTGGACAGGGAACTGAAATCCGAGTGATGTTTAATGGTCTGCCACCTCAGCCTCAAGCCTATCAGCTGGAATCTCCATCACGTCTGATTCTGGATTTTAATGAGGCCCAACAAAATCTAAAACAGTCTAGTATTCCAGTCGCAACTGCTGAAGCTAGTTCAGTGGATGTTAGCTCAGATGCACAGCGTTCTCGACTGACGGTGAATCTCGCTAATGCAGGTGCATTTACGACACGTGTGGAAGGCAATACCTTTATTTTAAAAATTAATTCTGCTACTCCAGTTGCTATTGCTCAGCCTGTACAACAACAGGTCGCTCAGGGGATTACTAATATTGGTTTCCAGCGGGGTGCGCAAGGTGAAGGACTGGTGGTAATTGATCTGGCAGGTCAGAACACACCAGTCGATGTTCAGCAGCAGGGAACCAAAGTGATTGTACGGACTTTGGGCTCCAAGATTCCGGCACATTTGACCCGACGTTTAAATGTAAATGATTTTGCTACACCCGTTTCAACGGTAGATGCGGTCAACCAGAATGGATCAGGCGTAATTACCATTCAGTCTGCGGAAAGCTATGAATATGTGGCTTTCCAGACAGATAATAAGCTGACGATTAGTTTGAAGCGTCCAGAAGTTAAAGGGCCCTTACGTCCTAAATCAGTCGCTTATACAGGTAAAAAGATTTCTCTAGATTTTCAGGATATTGAAGTCCGTCGAGTTCTACAGTTATTAGCCGATTTTACCGATATCAATATGGTTGCTGCAGATAGCGTACAGGGTAATATTACCTTACGCCTTAAGGAAGTGCCTTGGGATCAGGCTTTAGATATTGTATTAAAAACCAAAAATCTAGATAAGCGTCGTAATGGTAATGTGATCTGGATTGCACCAGTGGCAGAACTCATTAAGGCTGAAGAGGAAGAAGCTAAGGCTTTAAAGCAAAGTACTAAACTAGCTCCAATCCAAACAGAATATATGCAACTTAGTTATGCGAAGGCGGCAGATATTGAAAAACTGATTACACAAAATAAATCAGCCCAGAACTCTTCTAACTCCTCGAATAACTCTTCCAATAATTCTAATGATGAAGATAAAGAAAGTTTATTAAGTTCACGTGGTTCTGTATCTATTGATGCTCGTACCAATACATTAATCGTGAATGATACTCAACCGTTTATTGATAAAATTCGTAGTATGGTCGACTTGCTTGATGTTCAAGTCAAACAAGTGATGGTTGAAGCTCGTGTTGTTCGTGCATCCACCGAATTTGCGAAAGAAATGGGTGTGAAATGGGGGATTTTATCTCAAGGTATTACTAATAACGATCATCTACTTGTAGGAGGTAGTGATACGACTCTTTGGGATTTAAGAACACCTGAAATTGATAGCGCGACGGGTATTCCAACTTATGAAATTCAACGCCCTAGTAACTTGAATGTTGATTTAGGTGTCGAGAATGCCGCTGGGCGTATTGCCTTTGGTTTAATTAGCCTTTCAGATTTTATGCTGGATCTTGAATTATCAGCACTCCAGGCAGATGGCTATGGTGAAGTGATTTCTACGCCAAAAGTCTTGACAGCTGATAAACAGAAAGCAACAGTAGAGTCCGGTTTGGAAGTCCCATACCAGTCGACTGAAGGGTCTGGGGCGAATGCAACAGCAACAACTGAATTTAAAGATGTGGTATTGAAGCTTGATGTTACTCCTAGCATTACACCTGATGGTAAAGTTCAAATGGCTTTAGATATCTCCAGTGACAGTATTGCTGGGGTAACGCCAATGGGTGAGTATTATCTAAATAAAAACCGTTTAAACACCAATGTACTGGTTGATAATGGCGAAACAGTAGTACTTGGTGGTATTTTTGAGCAAGAAACTCGAAATGCACAAACTAAAGTTCCTTTCTTGGGCGATTTACCTTATTTAGGTCGTTTATTCCGTAAAGATGTAAAAGCGGATAACAAGCGTGAGTTACTGATTTTTGTTACACCTCGAATTGTTAATGACAGTGTTTCAAGAAATCATTAATATATTTTGAATTTAACAAAATGAATAGGTGACTCCTTGCCAAGCAAAGAGTTTGAAACCCTGCCAAATATCTATTTGGTAGGGCCGATGGGGGCCGGTAAAACAACAGTAGGACGACATTTAGCAGAACTGTTAGGACGAGAATTTCTGGACAGCGATCATGAAATTGAGCGGAAAACAGGAGCTACAATTCCCTGGATCTTCGAAAAAGAGGGTGAAAAGGGTTTTCGTCATCGTGAAACTGTTGTCATTGATGAGTTAACCTCACGTCCACAGCTGGTACTTGCGACTGGTGGTGGTGCAATTACTCAGGCTCCTAATCGGGATTATTTAAAGCAGCGAGGCATCGTTGTTTATCTTTACACTCCAGTTGAAATTCAGCTTCAGCGAACCTATCGCGACAAAAACCGTCCCTTGTTACAAGTCGAAAATCCTGAACAGAAACTCAGAGACCTGCTTGCAGTGCGGGATCCGTTATACCGGGAAGTCGCACATTACATCATTGAGACCAATCAGGGAGCTGCACGGGATCTGGCGCAGCGTATTCTGAATCTCATCCTTCCAAAAAAATAAGTTCAGTTGAAAAAGTGGTTATCCCCTCATGAAAACCTTATATGTCGAACTCGGTGAACGTCGTTACCCCATTTTTATTGGTAGTAACTTGAATCCTCAGGAATTGCTTGAGCCTTATATTCATGGCAAGCAGGTGATGGTTGTCAGTAATGATACGGTGGCACCACTCTATCTGGATCGCTATAAGGCTGCATTAGAAAATTTGGGTAAAACTGTGGCGACCTGTATTTTGCCGGATGGTGAGAAATACAAAAATATTGAGCATCTAAACCTAATTTTTGATGCATTGCTTGAGGCAGGCTTTAACCGAGACAGTACGGTTCTGGCACTCGGTGGTGGTGTTATTGGAGATATGGCCGGCTTTGCTTCTGCCTGTTTCCAGCGTGGAGTATATTTTATTCAGGTGCCAACGACGTTACTCTCTCAAGTGGATTCCAGTGTGGGGGGTAAAACCGGCATTAATCATCCACTGGGTAAAAATATGATTGGTGCTTTCCAGCAGCCACAAGTGGTGCTGGCAGATATGTCACAACTTGCAACTTTGTCGGATCGTGAACTGTCTGCGGGTCTGGCTGAAGTGATCAAATATGCCTTACTCGGAGATGAAGATTTTCTGGTCTGGTTAGAAGCCAATATGGAAGGTCTTATTGCCCGTGATGAGCAATTGCTGGCCGAAGCGGTTTATCGTTCTTGTGCACATAAAGCTCGTATTGTAGCCAATGATGAAAAAGAGCAGGGTGAGCGTGCTTTACTTAATCTCGGTCATACATTCGGTCATGCGATTGAGTCTTATCTGGGTTATGGTGAATGGCTGCACGGAGAAGCGGTAGCAACCGGTATGGTGATGGCAGCAGATTTATCCCATCGCATGGGTTGGATTTCATTAGAAGACCTTGAGCGTACAAAAAAAATCATTTCTCGTGCGCAATTACCTATTGTTTGTCCTAAAATCCCACTTGACGATTTCCTGGCTTATATGGCTCACGACAAGAAAGTTTTAAATGGGCAGCTTCGTCTTGTATTATTGCAGCAACTTGGAAAAGCGGTCATTACTCGAGACTTTGATGTCGAGTTGATGCAACAGGCGATTTTAGCTCATCAGGCATAGGTTTAAATTTTTATGACAGCATTACGTACCCCTTGGCAAAAGATTCAGCATTATTTCTGGCTGGTCTGTGGCGTATGCTGTCTATTTGCTGCCTTGGTTTTTTGGGCTATCACTGATACAGATGAAGTTGTAGAAGTAGAGAAGAAGCCGGAAACCGAAGTTGAATTACAGATTCAACCGGAAAAAGTGGCCTCAATGACCTATCTTGGTGCACTTTCTGATGAGGTTAAACCTCTTGATCTCAATACTCGGATTGTGGTCAATGTTAGCCATGAGCCTGAATTCCGTGGAACCAAATATATTGGTGAAGTAAAAAAACAGCATGCGATTGAGCTATTTCGTGTAGGTAATGAAGCCATTCTAAAAACTTTCCTGAAAAAGCAGCAGGATCGTAAACCCTTTGTTTATTTAAGGCTTTCAGGTGAGAACCAGCCTGAACAATATGTATTGTTATATGGCCTGTATAAAACCGCAGCAGAAGCTCAACAGGCTTTATCAGCGCTCAATCTGAATCTGCCTAAATCCGTCCAGCCTAAAGTTGTGGCCATGCAACAATATGCCAGTCTAGTCAACAGTATGGGTTCGGAAGAACTGGCAAGTAATCAAAAACTCTATGAAATTCAGTTGAAAAATGTACCTTTACCGAAAGTCGATGAATCCGTACAGATCAGACCGAAAGCTCAACCTTCAGCCCCTGTGGTCACCCCTAAAGAAAGCACCACGAGTACCACGATTGTTCGACGTGATCAGGAAGGTAATGTAGTGGATGTACAGAAATCTCAAAGTCATGTCGAAGGAAGTCCGCGCTCATCAAATGGCAATTCTCGGCCTCAAGAAAACGAGATTAGTGATCCATTTAACTAGGCCGGTCTAAAATAGCGCACGGACACTTTATCTTTATTATAAATGTGCGCTTTTGGTGCAAAAAATACGCACCATAAATAATCATAATTTTCCTTTTGTAGACTAAATCTTTGTCATTTGTGTTGTTTTGATTTTTGCTCCTTAAGTTGGCATGAAATTTGCTTTATTGGTGCATGAATTGAATTAATCTCCCTGTTTTGGCGCGAAAATGATTCGATGAATAGACGTAACTGTCATCTTTGTTGCTTATTTTTATCTTATCCATCAGCAAAATGAATGTTATTTTTCATGCATTCCGTCTGAAAAAGGATTATGTTGAAAAGATACTCAATGATATTTTGCTCTATAAAGCTGCTTAGCTTGCGGAGTAAATCAGACAGTCACGCACAGCAGAATTTAGATTGTTTAATAGCCTATCGGGCTTAGTGAAAAGAAGGGTACGCTATGCACATGCCATCGCCTAATAATGTAGCTCCCGCTCAAGGTTTATACCAACCGGATGAGTTTAAAGATAACTGTGGTTTCGGTTTGATCGCCCATATGCAGGGTGATGCCAGTCATGATCTGGTCAAGACCGCAATTCATAGTCTAAGTTGTATGACCCACCGTGGCGGTATTGCTGCTGATGGCAAGACCGGTGATGGTTGTGGTCTATTGCTGGCAATGCCTAAAGAATTCTTCCGTGAAGAGGCCAAACGCTTAAGCGACATTACCTTAAGTGAGATTTTTGCTGTGGGTACAGTATTCCTGAATCTGGACCCAGCATTAGCTGCACATGCAAAACAAGTCCTGACGAAAGAAATTGAAGAAGAAGGCTGTCGCGTTATCGCATGGCGTGTTGTACCGACGAATAATGATGCGCTCGGTGAGATTGCAATGCAGTCTCTACCAGCTTTTGAACAGGTGATTGTTAACTGCCCAATCGGTGTGACTGAAGTTGAATTCAACCGTAAATTGTTCCTTGCGCGTCGTCGTGCTGAACAGCAGTTAACCAGTGATCCATATTTCTATGTGACGACCTTATGCTCAACTGTAATCAGCTATAAAGGTCTGATGATGCCAGCAGCTATTGCTGACTTCTATACTGACCTGGCTGATGAGCGTCTGGCATCACATATCGTGGTCTTCCATCAACGTTTCTCTACCAATACATTGCCACGCTGGCCATTGGCTCAGCCATTCCGTTACCTTGCGCACAATGGTGAGATCAACACTATTACGGCTAACCGTAACTGGGCAATGGCGCGTACGCCTAAATTTGAAAACCCGTTACTGCCAGGTCTGACTGAGCTGAGTCCAATCGTAAACCGTACTGGTTCAGATTCATCTAGTCTGGATAACATGCTGGAAATTCTAGTGGGGGGTGGTATGGATCTCTTCCGTGCGCTACGTATGCTGGTTCCACCTGCTTGGCAGAACGTCGAAACGCTTGATGCTGATTTACGTGCATTCTATGAGTTCAACTCTAAACATATGGAAGCATGGGATGGTCCTGCAGGTTTAGTTATCCAAGACGGTCGTCATGCGATCTGTATGCTGGATCGTAACGGCTTGCGTCCGGCACGTTGGGTCATCACTAAAAATGGCTACATTACACTGGCTTCAGAAATCGGTGTATGGGGCTATGAACCTGAAGATGTCATTTCTAAAGGTCGTGTGGGTCCTGGCCAAATGCTGGTGATCGATACTTATACCGGTAAAGTATTAGATACTCAGGATGTGAATAATCACTTGAAACGTATGCGTCCGTACCGTGAATGGTTACGTGAAAATGCTGTACGTCTACAAGGCAGCCCTGAGCTAGAAGAATATCTATGTGAGCGAGGCTTGAAAGGTGACAACCTGAAAGCGGCACAGAAAATGTTTATGGTGACTTTCGAGGAACGTGACCAGTTGCTGCGTCCAATCGCTGAAAGTGGTCAGGAAGCTGTGGGTTCTATGGGTGATGATACCCCGATGGCGGTTCTGTCACGTCAGGTACGTCATGTATCAGACTATTTCCGTCAGCAGTTCGCTCAGGTAACGAATCCGCCAATCGATCCATTACGTGAATCGATTGTAATGTCGCTGGAAACCTGTTTAGGTCGTGAACAAAACGTTTTCGAACAGGGTCCAGAACATGCAGACCGTCTGATTATTTCAAGTCCGGTCTTGTCTAATTCAAAAATGCATCAGATCCGTACGCTAGGTCGTACAGGTTATGAGATTGCGGATATTGATCTGAACTATGCTGAAACTGAAGGCCTAGAAGCTGCGATTGTTCGTATTTGCGAAGAATCAGCGCAAGCGATTCGTGATGGCAAAACTTTATTGGTACTTTCAGACAAGAAAATCCGTGAAGGTTTCTTGCCAGCCAATGCTGTGATGGTCACTGGTGCAGTACACCATCATCTGATCAATACTGGCCTGCGTACTGATGCCAACCTGATTGTTGAAACCGGTTTTGCACGTGATCCACATCAATTTGCCGTTCTGCTTGGCTTTGGTGCGACAGCAATTTATCCGTACCTGGCATATGACGTGATCAATGATCTGGTGGCTAAAGGTGAATTGCTGGGTGATCCAGTATATGCACAAAACAATTTCCGTAAGGGTATTGAAAAAGGCTTGCTGAAAGTCCTCTCTAAGATGGGTATTTCAACTGTGGCTTCTTACCGTGGCGGTCAGCTGTTTGAAGCAGTCGGTTTATCCAATGAAGTTGTGAACAAATGCTTCGTAGGTGTTCCGAGCCGTATTCAGGGTGCAACTTTTGCTGACCTTGAAAATGACCAGAAGCAACTGGCAGATTTGGCCTGGAAAAACCGTAAGCCAATCGATCAGGGTGGTATGCTGAAATTCGTCTTCGGCAAAGAATACCATGCGTTTAACCCGGACGTGATTAACTCACTGCATAAAGCAGTACGTTCTGGTAATTATGCTGACTTTAAAGAATATGCAGAGCTGGTAAATAACCGTCCGATTGCAACCATCCGTGATTTATTCAAGCTGAAAACTGACAACTCAATTCCAGTGGATCAGGTTGAGTCTGTAGAAGATATCCTGCCTCGTTTTGACTCTGCGGGTATGTCTTTGGGTGCGTTATCTCCTGAAGCACATGAAGCGATTGCGATTGCCATGAACACCATTGGCGGTCGTTCTAACTCTGGTGAGGGCGGTGAGGATCCAGCGCGTTATGGCACCATCCGTAACTCGAAAATTAAACAGATTGCATCTGGTCGTTTTGGGGTAACCCCAGCGTACTTAACTTCAGCAGAAGTGTTGCAGATTAAAGTGGCTCAAGGTGCGAAACCAGGTGAAGGTGGTCAGTTACCTGGTGGTAAAGTGAATGGCTTGATTGCCCGTTTACGTTATTCAGTTCCAGGTGTGACTCTGATTTCACCACCACCACACCATGATATCTATTCAATTGAAGATTTATCTCAGTTGATCTTTGACTTGAAACAAGTTAATCCCCAAGCGATGGTATCGGTGAAACTGGTATCTGAACCGGGTGTAGGTACGATTGCAGCAGGTGTTGCGAAAGCATATGCCGATTTTATTACCATTTCTGGTTATGACGGTGGTACAGCAGCATCTCCATTGTCTTCGATTCACCATGCGGGTTCTCCATGGGAATTAGGTTTAAGTGAAGCGCATCAAGCACTTCGTGTAAACGACCTGCGTGGCAAAGTCCGTGTACAAACCGATGGTGGTTTAAAAACCGGTCTTGACGTGGTAAAAGCAGCAATTCTGGGTGCAGAAAGCTTTGGTTTTGGTTCAACGCCAATGATCGCATTGGGCTGTAAATACCTGCGTATCTGTCACTTGAATAACTGTGCGACCGGTGTTGCAACTCAGCAGGATCATCTGCGCCAAGAGCACTACATCGGCGAACCACAAATGCTGATCAACTTCTTCACTTTCATTGCTGAAGAAACACGTGAATGGTTGGCGGCACTTGGCGTATCTAGTCTGAAAGACCTGATTGGTCGTACAGATTTGCTGGAAATCCTGCCAGGTGAAACTGACAAACATGCTCACCTTGATCTGAGCAAACTGCTAGAGTCACATCCAGCAGCAGAAGGCAAAGCACAGTACTGTGAAGTACAGGGTAATGAACCGTTCGATAAAGGTATTCTGGCTGAGAAGATGGTAGAAGAAATTCTTCCAGCAATCGAAGCAGGTACAGGTGGTGAATACAGCTTTACCGTAGGTAACTGTGACCGTTCGATTGGTGCGCGTCTGTCAGGTGAAATTGCCAAACGTTATGGCAACCTGAGTATGGAAGCACATCCGGTTAAAGTAAATCTGACTGGTACAGCGGGTCAGTCACTCGGTGTTTGGAATGCCGGTGGTCTGCATCTGAAACTGGAAGGTGATGCGAACGACTACGTGGGTAAAGGTATGGCAGGTGGTCGTATCTCGATCTTCCCGCCAAAAGGTTCTCCATTCCAGACTCAAAATACTGCCATCATTGGTAATACCTGTCTGTATGGTGCGACTGGTGGTAAATTGTTTGCTGCGGGTACTGCGGGTGAACGTTTTGCAGTTCGTAACTCTGGTGCCTTTGCTGTGATTGAGGGTGCAGGCGATCACTGCTGTGAATATATGACTGGCGGTATTGTGACTGTCCTAGGTAAAGTAGGTCATAACTTCGGTGCAGGTATGACCGGTGGTTTTGCTTATGTATTGGACCTGGACAATGATTTTGTAGATCATTACAACCATGAGTTGATTGAACTGAACCGTATCTCAACTGAAGCGATGGAAGAACATCAGACCTTTTTGCTTCGCATTTTAGATGAACATATTGCAGAAACAGGTAGTGCTTGGGCGTACAAGATCCGCCATGAGTTTGATTTCTATAGTCGTAAGTTCTGGCTGGTAAAACCAAAAGCAGCTAACTTATTGACCTTGTTGAAAACAACTCAAGCTGATCCACAATAATTCCACTACTGCAGATATAGGCAGACCTAAGGTAATGCGAATAAAGCCTTGGGTCTACCCACGGAGAGAGAGATGGCAGAGCGCCTAAATAATGACTTTCAATTCCTGGATGTCGCACGCCAAGATCCAGAGAAAAAAGAGATTGACGTCCGCAAAGCAGAATTTGTGGAAATTTATAAACCTTTCACAACAGAAGTGGCTGCAAATCAGTCACATCGTTGTCTAGGTTGTGGTAACCCGTACTGTGAATGGAAATGTCCGGTTCATAACTACATTCCAAACTGGTTGAAGTTACTGGCAGAAGGCCGTATTTTCCAGGCAGCAGAACTGTGTCACCAAACCAATACTTTGCCAGAAGTCTGTGGTCGTGTTTGTCCTCAAGACCGTCTGTGTGAAGGTGCTTGTACCTTGAATGATGGTTTTGGTGCAGTCACCATTGGTAATGCCGAGAAATATATTAATGACACCGCTTTCGCTTTAGGCTGGCGTCCAGACATGTCTCATGTGAAATGGACTGACAAGAAGGTTGCTATCATTGGAGCAGGTCCTGCCGGTCTAGGCTGTGCTGATATTCTGGTACGTAATGGTGTTAAACCTGTTGTATTTGATAAACGTCCTGAAATTGGTGGTCTGCTGACTTTCGGTATCCCAGAATTCAAGATGGAAAAAGACGTGATGAAACGCCGTCGTGAAATCTTCACGGGTATGGGTGTTGAATTCCGTCTGAATACTGAAATTGGTACAGATGTCACCATTGACCAGTTACTTGCTGACTATGATGCTGTCTTTATGGGTATGGGAACATACACTTATATGAAAGGTGGCTTTGCTGGTGAAGATCTGGATGGTGTATATGATGCACTGGATTTCCTGATTGCTAACGTGAACCGTTGCCAGGGGTGGGAAAAAGATCCATCCGAATACATCAGCGTTGAAGGCAAAAAAGTGATTGTCTTGGGTGGTGGTGATACCGCGATGGACTGTAACCGTACTTCAATCCGTCAAGGTGCTGAGTCAGTGGTTTGTGCTTATCGTCGTGATGAAGCGAACATGCCGGGTTCACGTCGTGAAGTAAAAAATGCGCGTGAAGAAGGTGTGGAATTCCAGTTCAACCGTCAACCTATCGAAATCGTGGGTGAAAATGGCAAAGTGACTGGCGTAAAAGTGGTAACGACTCAACTGGGTCAACCAGACAGCCGTGGCCGCCGTAGTCCGGAACCAATTCCAGGTTCAGAAGAAATTCTGCCTGCAGATGCGGTATTGCTGGCATTTGGTTTCCGTACCAGCCCAGCAGACTGGTTCACTGATGTAGAAATCAATCTGGATGGTTCAGGTCGCGTACTTGCAGCTGAACAACAGCAATACAAATTCCAGACTTCAAATCCAAAAATCTTTGCTGGTGGCGACATGGTCCGTGGTTCTGACCTGGTGGTGACTGCGATCTGGGAAGGTCGTCAGGCTGCAGAAGGTATTCTCGATTATCTTGATATTTAATCTAATTTAATCATCTATTTAAAAAAAACCCGCTACGGCGGGTTTTTTTATTTTTCTTTGTTTTGAATATTTGGTTAGCTTAATCCTATGAGCTTATAAAATATGAATTTGAACTTATCAATATATCCAATATTAATTCGTAGCTCTGAAGCAGAACAGAAGGAATAAAAACGATAAAAGTAAAAAATTATAAAAATTAACAAAAACTAGGAAAAATATGTTTAAAATCAAATTAATTAAATAAATATCAATAAAGAATTGAGGATAAAAGATGATCCCTGTATTAAAAAAATCTTTCATTGCTCTGATGTTAGCCAGTACCCTGACGCTTACAGGTTGTGGCTATAACACCTTACAAGTCAAGGATGAGGCAGTAACTGCGGCATGGTCTGAAGTGCAGAACCAGTATCAGCGCCGTGCTGACTTGGTGCCGAATCTGGTAAATGTGGTAAAAGGCTATGCAGCGCATGAAGAGCAGGTATTGACTGAGGTGACTCAGGCACGCGCCAATGTTGCAGGTTTGAAAGTTGATCGTGAAGTGCTGGAAGATCCTGAATTGTTCCAGCGTTATCAGGAGGCACAGGCACAAATGACCAGTGCCTTGTCACGTCTACTGGCAGTAACTGAAAATTATCCTGATCTAAAAGCCAATGAGCAGTTCCGCGATTTACAGGTACAACTTGAGGGTACTGAAAACCGTATTGCGGTAGCGCGTAACCGTTATATTACGACTGTACAAGATTTTAACTCTTATGCACGCCAGTTCCCGCAGGTGATGACGGCCAAAGTCATTGGGATGGATACCAAGCCAAACTTTAGTGCAGAGCAAAGCGCGCAACAGGCACCTAAGGTTTCATTTGACTAAGCTTGATCTTGGATAATCACTAATAAGGTGGCTGCAATGATGTATACGAGCGCTGTAAAACTTTGTACAGGTCTATTTCTCAGCCTCATTATGTGCCTGATGAATTCTGCCTGGAGTGAAACAGCAACGGCAACTGATACAGAAGAAGTCATTGTTGCACGTGAAATTTTGCAGCCTAAAACGAATACTAAGGATCAAAATGTAGAATCTGCAGATACAGCACCGCAGCCCCAAATTGTCAATGATATGGCAGAAGGTCAGGTTCAGCGCAACTTGCCCAGCATGAATGAACCGGTGATTGATCAGGCAAATTTATTAACGGCAGCAGAAAAACAGCAACTTAGTCAAAGAATCATTAATCTCTATCAGGCAGGTAAGGCTCAGATTGGCGTAGTAATTGTCCCTACCACGGGCCAGGAAGATATTTTTGACTATTCCATGCGTGTGGCAGATCGCTGGCAACTGGGGTCAAAAGAACATGATAATGGTCTGTTAATGACCATTGCGGTAAATGACCATCGTATCCAGATTTTAACGGGATATGGGCTAGAAGGCGTTCTGCCGGATATTGTGGCTGGACGGATTATTAATAACAAAATTACACCTTTGTTTAAGCAGGGGCAGTATGCGCAAGGGATAGATGCTGGGCTGGCAGAAATCGAGCGTATTCTAAATCTGGATCCTGAAATTGCAGCTCAAGCAGCAGCTGAGCTTAAAGCGCGTCAGGAGCAGGCTTATAAAGCGCAGCAAGCATCTCAAGCGACTTTTGGTTCGGTTATTTTTATTATCGTCGCTGGCGTCATTGGTTCCATGATCTTTGGCAGGAAGCTGAGTGCGGCCACTGCCGCAGTGGCTGGAACTGCAGCTGGATTAGTGAATGGAATGGGATTGGTCGCTAGCCTATTAATTGGTGCTGGAGTTTTCTTTTTGCTCGTTACCTCACTTGCTCAGTTGATCCTGCATGCCTTTATGGCAGGTGGAGGTCGTGGCGGTGGTAGTGGACGTGGTGGTTTTGGAGGCGGCGGCTTCGGTGGAGGCGGCGGTGGTTTTGGTGGGGGAGGAGCATCAGGCTCATGGTAACAACTACAGATACAACAGATATTGTCACACAGCCCAAACTGGAAGAACATGCGCAGCCGAGTTTTAAGCGCTGGCTTAAGCACTTCTTTTATATGCCTGCAACCAAGCGGTTTTTCTCCAAGCAGGATCAGCATGCCATTGCATTAGCTGTAGAAGAAGCCGAGCATGGGCATGTGGGGGAAATTCAGGTCGTGATTGAAGGTTCTCTACCTTCTCGTTCTGCTTATTACCAGGATACGCTGTGTCGTGCCCGCCAGCTCTTTGCTGAACTTGGGGTTTGGGATACAGAGCATAATAGTGGTGTACTTGTATATTTAAACCTCTGTGAGCACAAGGTTGAAATTGTGATTGATCGGGGAATTAAAGATGCAACGACCCAACACGTTTGGGATGAAATTTGCCAAAATATTATTCAGCATTTAGTCCAGCAGAAGTTTAAAGAGGGTGTAATTGAAGGGATAAAGCAGATTGGAGAAGTGTTAGATCAGTACTATGATCGGAAAATAGATGATTTAAAGAATGAATTAGGGAATAAACCGATTATTCTGGGGTGATTTTAGTCAACTAACTGACAAAATTTGTCAGTTAGTTACACAAAATAAAACATAAGAATTACAAAAATAAAAATATTTTTTTAAAGTGCTGTTTTTTCTCTCAATTTTATTATAATAAAACTTGGCACACTTAGTGCTAAATATAAAATTAAGCTAAATGAGCTTTTCTTTAGGCTTATAAATAAACAAAAAACATTTGTGGAGAATGTTATGAACGCTCAAAAAGGTTTCACCCTTATTGAATTAATGATTGTTGTTGCGATTATCGGTATTCTTGCTGCAATCGCGATTCCTGCTTATCAAAATTACACTAATAAAGCTGGTGAACGCGCATGTATGTCTGAAACTAAGGGCTATGCGAATGCTTTATATGCAAATTTAGTTGATCCAAATGATGATGCTGATGCGGCGCCTGAACCAAATAAATCTGCTTGTTCAGATATAGTGGCAACAGGTGAAGATATGGCCACTGTTGTAACAGGTACACCATCTAAAGGTACACGTCAAACTGAGTGTACTTTCAGTACTGGTGCTAACTGTGTATTAAAAGAGTAAAGGATGTTTTTGCTGGTGGCAGTACTCCTGACCATAAATTTGTTAATTTAATTTGATCTAAAAAACGCATCTTTAAAGATGCGTTTTTCATTTAATTTCATAGTCAAAACTATATCTAGTGATATTTATGCTATCAAAGAAAAAATTTTGCATTCTGCATTTGGCTATATCTATTTTTATTGGCTTATTAACTGCTTGGCTCATTTTCTTTATCTGGTATCCAATGCCATTGGCACAAGCGATTGGGGTGACTCAATTATTTGGCTTATTGTTGCTGGTGGATATGATTTTAGGCCCTTTATTGGGTTGGATTGTTTATAAAGAAGGAAAGAAAACTTTAAAGTTTGATTTATTGGTAATTGTGCTGTTGCAAATTTTTGCCTATGGCTACGGCATGTATAGTGTTGCACAGGGTAGACCTTTATGGATTGTGTATAGTCAATATTATTTTAATGTCGTGCAGAATAAACAGATCGACGAAAAAGATTTAGTTAAAGCAGAAAAGCTATATCAACAGCGTTCATTCTTTGGCCCAAAAATTGTTGCTTTGAAAGGCGAAGAAAATTATCAAAATAATAACTTTGTAAATCAAAGACGTGGTTGGACGAGTTATCCACCCAATTATACAGATATCGCATCAGTGCAATCCCGTATCAGTCAATATGCCTTAGATTTAAAAGTTTTAAACCAGAGTAATGAGCCTGAACGTGTAGCTAAGATTTTGAGTCAATATCCAGAAGCAGATGCTTGGTTACCATTACAAGCTCCTGTGCAGAGTATGATTGTTTTGGTGAATAAACGTAAAGGTGAAGTGGTTAAAATTGTGGATTTAAAGCCTCTGCGCTAAGTTGGATAGCTATATTTTTAAAACTTTATTTGTGTATTATGTGCAAAATTTATTTTTACTAAAGTTCTCATGAAATTCACGCTAGCCCTCATCGCAGCAATCCTGATCTCCTTCGCGTGGCTCATGCCCATTCATTATCGGCCGTGGGTCACCTACACGGGTGAACTCTATGCCTTCTTCGCTTTATTCGCGCTTGCTACACTCTATCTAAAAGAAAAACTCAAAATTCCAGCTCTCAGTCTGCCATTATTGCTACTCGCCTGTGTACCACTGATACATTTTCTGACAGGACAGGTATTTTTCTTTAGCACCGCCATGATGGGCTTTATTTTTATTTTTAGCTTTTGGCTGGCAAGTGTACTTGGCTATAACTTTTCTAGAGAAAACTATAACCGGGAAGAAACTTTCACTAATCTGAGCTATGTGTTTTTGGCTTCAGGGACGATTACGGGTTTAATTGCGCTGTGTCAGTGGTCTAATCTGGATTCAATATTGCCAGGCATGGTCAATATTAGTGGTAATCAGCGCCCTTATGCCAATTTCGCCCAACCAAACAATATGGCGACTTTCTTGGTCATGGCATTGATGAGCTGCCTTTATCTGTATGAAAAGAAAAAAATCCAAACCAAATGGCTATTTGCTTGTGCTGCTGTGATTGTTATGGGAGTGGCGTTAAGTCAGTCACGTACTGCTTGGGTGGCTGCGATCGCGATCATATTTTATCTGGCATTCTACCAATATAAAGGGATTATTCGCCTGAAATGGTATTACAGCACAGCCTGGCTCGTCTTTTTTATTTCCTGCATTGTTGCTTTTCCATTACTCAGCCAGCTAGCAGCTCAAGCGATAGATGCAGATGTAGTGCAAAGCCGTGATGTAGTAGCACGTGCGACAGGAGATATGTCTCGTTTAGCGATTTGGCAGCAAATGCTAGCGGCAATTCAGGCACAGCCATGGTTTGGTTATGGCTGGTATCAGACCAGTGTGGCATTTGTCTCAATTACCGATACGGTACAGGGTCCAGTCTGGATCCGTAGTGCGCATAATTTTATTATTGATTTCTTGATCTGGAATGGTGTAGTGATCGGTATTCCTTTCTTGGCTTATTTCGGTTATCTGGGCTATCAGTTACAGCGCTGGGTAAAGACACCAGAGTCAGTCATTGGTATTTTAATGATTGGGACTTTTCTTACGCATGCCATGTTTGAGTTTCCGCAGCACTATGCCTATTTCCTTTTACCAGTAGGTTTTATTTTAGGTACTGTTCTAGCCCAAAATCCGAATATCAAAACCGTGACCTTACCCGCTATAGCAATGAAAATCATTTTTGGGTTTGGACTACTGTTATTGATTGTGGTCTATCGGGATTATGATGTCGCTGTGCCAAAACTTGGTCAAAGTATTCGTTATGAGCAACAGCCCGAAAAAATCACCAATCAGCAGCCAATCTATTTATTAACAGAGTTTAATCATCGTATTGATTGGATTCGTCTTAACCCTTATAGCAAAGCATCCCCTGAACAGATTCAAGCAGGTGAGCAGATGGTATTAAGTTATCCAACTAAATATAATCTGATTAAATACGCCAAACTGTTAGCTTTTAATGGTTATGAAAATGAAGCCAGGCATCAGCTGCAACGCTTAAAAGTTATTCAAAAAACCGAACTCAGTTATGAAGAATTGATTCAGGATATGCCAAGATAAATTCCATATAAAAAAGCCAGCAAGAGCTGGCTTTTTTATTGATTCATTCTAAGTTTAGAGCTGGCTTTGAATATAGTTTTCGATACCAACACTTTCGATAAGATCTAGCTGAGTCGTAGTCCAGTCCAGATATTCCTCTTCTTTTTCCAGAATTTCTCGCACTAAGTCTCGAGTCACATAATCCATCTGTGTTTCTGCCAAAGCCACAGCCTGCTGAATGACTTCAATATTTTCTTTAACTTTGCGGACATCACACTGCAGTACTTCTTGAGTATGCTGGCCAATATATAATTTGCCAAGATGTTGTAGGTTTGGTAAGCCTTCCAGAAATAAAATACGTTCAATGATTTTATCGGCGTGCTTCATCTGGCGGATGGATTCTTTATATTCTGCCGAACCCAGTTTTTCAATGCCCCAGTCATTAAACATGCGTGAATGCAGGAAATACTGGTTAATCGCTGTAAGGTGGTGATACAACACCTGGTTCAGCTGATTAATTACATCACGATTGCCTTTCATCGTATCACTCCATATAGCCTGTTGACCCATTTATTACTATGGGTTTTTGATTAACTTATCTTAAATCAATCGAGCAAACAATGGCGAGTAATTTATTGAACTGCAAATGAAAATCGCAATCAAAAAGCTTCAGATGAAATATAAAGCAATAAAAACCCGCCAGAGTCAGAGGCGGGGGAGGAGTAATGATACGAGACCATTAATTTTATAATTATCGTTATCCGCTTTAGGCAGCAACCGCTAGCCGTGCAGCAATCTGGGAAATTTCATCACTAATGATCATACGGGCTTCTGGAGCACAACGGCCACAACACGTCCCTAGATCAAGCATTTCGCGTACATCACGGTAACTTTCGGCGCCATTTGCAATAGCATCTTTAATGTCTTGATCTGTAATGCCACGGCATAGACAAACGTACATAGGATACAACCACAGTGAATAAATAAGATAAGAGATATTATTGATAATTGTTATCGTTTGTCAATAAAAATCATTTGAAAATGCTTTTTATAATGATTGATGATTTAGATAAAAAAATATCACTCAAGCAAAAATCCGATTATTGCTCGGGTTTTTGCTTGAGTGATTCATGATTGCAAACGAAATATAGAAGCTTAGGTGTTACATAAATTTTAAAAATTATTGCTGAATGATGACTACGCCATCCATCTCGACCAGAGCATCTTTCGGTAGGCTGGCAACACCGAGTGCTGCACGTGCTGGATAAGGCTGGGCAAAATATTCACCCATAATCTGATTCACCAGCTGGAAGTGCGATAAATCAGTCAGATAAATATTCAGTTTGGCGATGTCTGCCAGAGAGCCACCGGCCGCTTCGCAGACGGCTTTTAAATTATCGAATACACGGCGAATCTGTGCTTCAATGCCTTCAACCAGTTCCATGCTGTATGGATCTAAACCTATTTGACCAGATAGATACAGGGTATCGCCCACAAGAATGGCTTGCGAATAGGTGCCAATGGCAGCAGGGGCATTTTCAGTATGGATTACTTGGCGGAACATTAATTTCTCCTTTTATCAAATGGAGCGTAAAACTCTGTCCTTCAGGGCAGAGATATAAGCGATACGACATAAAATGTCGTTGAATTTTTTAAAATCAACACCTTTAATTTAACATGATCTAAAATAAGCTCATGAAAACACTTAAATTACGCATAAAAGACAAACATTGCAAGGTGCTAGACCAATTAGCATCTGAGGTGAACTTTGTTTGGAATTATGTGAATGATTTGAGTTTCAAACACCTGAAAAGAACAGGTGACTTTTTCTCAGCATTTGATATGACTCAATACACAAAAGGAACTTCAAAATTGTGTGGTTTGCATAGTCAAACAGTGCAAGGGATAACAGAAGAATATGTTGATAAAAGAAGACAACACAAGAAAGCAAAGCTGAAATGGCGTGTGAGTAACAAGAAGTCAGCAAGACGTTCGCTTGGTTGGATACCATTTAAAAAAGTAGCGATTAAATATGCTGATGGATATGTGCAATACGGCAAGCAGAAATTTAAGCTATGGGATAGCTACGGCATAAGTAAATACAGCGTGAGAACAGGCTCATTCGTTGAGGATAGTCGTGGGCGCTGGTATGTGTGTCTTGTTGTGGACTCACCTAAACAAGACAAACCAACGGCAACTAAAGCGATTGGTATTGATCTTGGTCTAAAAGACGTTGCCACCTGCTCAGATGGTACTGTAATTTCAAATCCTAAGTTTTACCGTAATTACGAGCAGAAATTAGGGATTGCTCAAAGAGCAAGAAATAAAAAACGTGTACGTGCATTACACGCTAAAATTGCCAATTGTCGTAAAGACCATTTGCATAAAGCAAGCACTCTGCTTGTGAAAGAAAATGCACTGATTGTTGTAGGTGACTTAAGTGCGAGCAAACTTGTAAAAACCAAGATGGCGAAATCTGTTTTGGACACAGGATTTTCAGCACTGAAAACAATGCTCAAGTATAAATGCGAGAACGCAGGGGTATTGTTTGAGGAATTCAGTGAGAAATTCACAACCCAAATCTGTTCGTGCTGCGGTGAAATCACCTCTAGCAGTCCCAAAGGTAGAACAGATTTGCGAATAAGAGTATGGGAATGTGAGTGTGGAAGTATAAATCATCGTGATTTAAATTCCGCTAAGAACATACTTGCGCTTGGGCATGAGCGTCTAGCAGTAGGAATCCGCTTGCTTTAGCTGGAGGATGTCAACATCAACATACATCATATTAGATCAATTCAACTGACAAAAGCATTATCGTTTTAAATGATTAACTGGCTTTAGAGGTTTCAGCAATATTGAGCGGTTGTTCTAAGCGGGTAATACGTGGAAAACCAAAATGCATGCGTAAATCACGAATAATCTTGGCAATCTGTTTACGGTTATGCACCACAATATTTACATAAGTTTTGCCATCATAATTACGTACCATCTCTACACCTGTATGGCCTTTACGACATTGATAAATCAGATCAGAAATCTGTTCATCGTCCATGGCCTGATCAATACAGAGGTAGGCGGTAAAGCTGACATCATCCAGGTCTTCAGTCGTCCATTGTAGAGGCATAATATTTTCAGGATGCATATGTTGTTCCTGCAATAAATTATGACAACGGGCACGATGTACAATCAGGCCACGACGAGTCAGATGACCTTGAATCGGATCACCAAGTACCGGGTTACAGCAATGGGCGTATTTAACATCTACACCTTCAGTACCTTGAATCAGGCGACCTGAACTATTCGCATTTTGATGCTGGTCATGTGCGAATAAATGGTTGGCGACCAGTTGTGGTAATAAGTCACCTACAGCAATCTGTTCAAATAGTTGCTCTTTAGTCGGAACATGACGCCATTCCAGTACATTCTTCCAGTCAGCTTCGGTCAGATCACGAATAGAACACTGGAAAAGTTTTAAGGCACGGTTGAGGGCCTGTTGACCCACAAGGCGTTGTTCATCAATGTCCTGATCACGCAGGATATTCTGAATCGCGCGACGGGCTTTTTGGGTGTTAATAAAACTGAGCCAGTCCGGGTTTGGGGTTGCAAGAACATCAGTGATAACTTCAACGACCTGACCACTCAATAATGGCGTAGAAAGCGGTTTGGTTTCACCATTAATTTTAGCGCCAATAGCGTGGTTACCCAGGAACAGGCTGGCAGCATAGGCAAAATCAACTGCAGTCGCACCTTGCGGTAATTCATGCAGATGACCGTGAGGGGTATAAACCCAAATTTTTTCCTGATGCAAATAATCCAGTAATTCGCTGAACGTAGTTTTGGCGCATTCACCATCAACCAATACGTTCAGATTTTGCATGGATGCTTGAATGGCAGAGCGACAGGCTTGAGGGGCATTTTCACCAAGTACGACGCCAAAGCGTGCAGCTTTACGCATCAGTTCAGTTTGAATAGTTAGCGATAAAGTAGTCTTTTCGCCTTTTAAGCGCATGGTTAAAGACTGGTTGCCGCCTGGAAGGGGACGGCGAATATTGTCCTGATAATTTTGAACCGTAAAACTTTCAGTCAGGATATCGGCAAGGCGGTCACAATCGGCAATACTCTGTAAGATAATTTCAAATGCGTGGCTATGTGTAAGTTCCTGCAGATCAATATCATTTTTTACAAAATGGCGTAATAGCTCGATATTATTGTTTTTCTTTTTAACCCGGCCTTCAATGGCATATTGCTGTAGTAATTCGTTAAGTTTCTGTTCCCACTTGGCCTGATATTCACAGCGTTTAGGCTTGGTTTCTAAAAGGGCAGCCTGGACATCATTATACATATCCAGATCCAGATTCTGATAACAGAGATGTTCCAGATTATCTGCCATTTCGTTCATGCCGACCAAGCGTGCCATTGGAACGAAAATTTCAAAGGTTTCACGGGCAATACGAGCACGTTTATCCGGGCGTAATGCTTCCAACGTAGTCATGTTGTGATAGCGATCTGCCAGTTTCACAATAATGACACGTGGATCCTGTAAAGTCGCTTGCAGAATTTTACGGAAAGAGGCTGCTTTATTATACTCTTTATCGCTGGAATGGCTGAGCTTAGTGACCCCATCAACCAGCTCTGCAACCGTGCTGCCAAATTTTTCTGTAATGTCATCTTTATTGAAGTCGGTATCTTCAATGACATCATGCAGCAGCGCTGCCATTAAGGTTTCAGTATCTAGACGCATATGGGCCAGAATACAGCTCACCGCGATAGGGTGCAGAATATAAGGTTCACCACTTTTACGGGTAATGCCATCATGGGCGATATCGGCATAATCACAGGCCGCAAGCACACGTTCGACATCGCTTTCACTTAAATACGCGTCGATGATGATTTTTAACTGTTGCTTAGCTTCACTGACCTGTGGGCCTGGCATAAAACACCTTTAAAACTGGATTTTTTAACAAATAAAACAGAAAAAGCTCGTATGAAATGTATAACATAAAGTGGGTCAGTTTTTTCATATCAACAAGTGAAAAATTTATACTGACTTTAGAGCTAACCCTTATGTTATAACCGTTCTGCGCAAAATATAAAAGTCACAGAACAAAAAAAGCCTAGTTTAAAACTAGGCTTTTCGGAATGGTTTATTCTTATTGGAAAGAAAAACCATCTAAATTTAGATTATTTGCAGAAAGAGCAAGGTCTAAACTTGAAGTTTGATAATCTTGATCACGTTGTTTCAAAATATCTTTTGATACATGACCTGCAGCGATTTCACGTAAAGCAACTACAGTCGGTTTGTCATTGTCCCATTCTACAGTTGGTTCAATGCCTTGACGTGCCAATTGACGCGCGCGTTTGCTTGCCACTAGTACAAGCTCAAAGCGGTTGTCTACATGGTCTAAACAATCTTCAACGGTTACGCGTGCCATAAGAATTCTCGTTTTGAATAGTAAATTTCAACAGACTGCACAGTATAAAATGCTTTGTCTGGAGACTCAAGTTTTAATCACTGTTCGCTTGGAGTAATTAGAGCCTGGATCAGTTTTTCATGGCGGGTCGCTTGTTGGGAAAGTACCAGTCGATTGGCAATAATCACAGACTCAAGATCATGTAATGCCTTATTAAAGTCATCATTGATAATGACATAATCAAAGTTGACATACTGCTGCATGTCTTCGACTGCACAGCTAAGACGGTGTTCAATCACCTCAACAGAATCTGTTCCACGGTTGGAAAGACGCTGACGCAAATCAAACTGGCTTGGCGGAAGAATGAAAATCTGTTTAGATTCAGGAAAAAGTCGACGGACTTGTTGTGCACCTTGCCAGTCAATTTCAAGCAATACATCATGACCTTTAGCAAGTTGTTCTTTTACAGTCGCTTGTGCTGTACCGTAATAATTACCAAAGACTTCGGCATATTCAATAAAACCACCTTCTTCAACCAGGTTTAAAAAATCTTCTTTAGTCGAGAAATGATAATGTACGCCATCGAGTTCGCCAGGTCGTTGACCGCGTGTCGTATGAGAAACAGAAACATGAAGATTGTTGACGCGTTCAAGTAATGCTTTAACGAGGGATGTTTTGCCCGTTCCAGACGCTGCAGAAACGACAAACAAGAGACCCGACATGATATTTTTCCTGATATGATAAAATATCTTCTCTATTTTAGAGTAGACCGGCTTTAAACTAAATAGTTGTACGTCGATTGTTTTACATTTATTTCAATTGTAGCGCCATAAATTGAGTGAGTATTGAGGATTTCTATGGAAATTGTTTTAGCTAACCCGCGTGGTTTCTGTGCCGGTGTGGATCGTGCCATTGCGATCGTGAACCGCGCCCTAGAATGCTTTAATCCACCAATTTATGTGCGTCATGAAGTGGTGCATAACAAATTTGTCGTAGATGATTTACGTCAACGCGGTGCAATCTTTGTCGATGAGCTAGATGAAGTTCCGGATGACAATATCGTGATTTTTAGTGCACATGGTGTGTCTAAGGCTGTGCAGCAGGAAGCCGAACGCCGTGGTTTAAAAGTTTTTGATGCAACCTGTCCTCTAGTCACTAAAGTACATATTGAGGTGACCAAATATGCCCGTGAGGGAGTAGAAGCGATTCTAATTGGTCATGAGGGTCATCCAGAAGTTGAAGGCACCATGGGGCAATATGATAAAAATAATGGCGGTGACATTTATCTGGTTGAAGATGAAGAGGATGTTGCCGCTTTAACAGTTCGCAATCCTGAGAAAGTCGCTTTTGTGACCCAAACGACTTTGTCGATTGACGATACAGCGAAAGTCATTGATGCGCTTCGCAAAAAATTTCCGAATATTCAAGGTCCACGCAAAGATGATATTTGCTATGCGACACAAAACCGCCAGGATGCTGTACGTGATTTAGCTGCACGTTGCGATGTTGTGTTGGTTGTAGGATCACCGAATTCATCCAATTCAAACCGTTTGCGCGAACTGGCGGAACGTATGGGGAAGGCGGCCTATCTGGTTGATAATGCAGATGAGCTCAAGCAGGAGTGGTTTACCAATATTTCTAAAATTGGGGTAACTGCAGGTGCTTCCGCCCCGGAAATTTTAATTAAGCAGGTGATTCAGCGTTTACAGGATTGGGGTGCACAGGCACCCAAAGAGCTGAATGGGCGAGAAGAGAATATTACATTTAGTCTGCCAAAAGAGTTACGTATTCCTGTAACACAGGCTTAAATTGTTAATTATTTAACAATTTATTTTTTATTAAAAAACAAACAGATAGCTATAATATGACAGTTATCTGTTTTTTTATGCCTTTTATCTACTCTGTGTAGGTTTTGTAAAATTTATAGATATTATTTTTAATAGGGGAAAGTTTTGGAGCTGGGGAAGAGTGTGCAAAAGAATAAAGGTTTTACGTTAATTGAGCTCATGGTGACCATTGCGGTGATGGCGATTATCGCGATGATGGCGGCTCCTTCTATGAATGATTTTAGAAAGAACCAACAGTTAAAAGAACAGGAAAATAAAATTAAATTGGCACTTACAGAGGCGCGTACAGAGGCACGTTTGCAAAATAAACCTATGACAGTTGTGTTTAGTGCATCAAGTTCGGGTGCATCTAATACAATTTTTGTTGATGTAGATAGTTCTAAATTTAATTTTAATATGAAGAGTAAAAAAATAACTTTTTACAGTAATGGTTTGGCTGACACTTCTGAGGGATCATGTTTGAGTATTTCTGATATTGATGGGGAGCGAACTAAAGCATTAAAAATAGAAAAATTGGGAATACTTTCAACTAGTAACAGTTGTTCTTGAGGTTGAGTGAATGATAAGTAGTCAAAAAGGTGTGGGCTTAATTGAAATTATTACTTCTTTAGTCATTCTTGCAATCGCTGCTATGGGATTTGTTGCCTTGCAATATCGAACCTTGGAAATGGCATCCGAATCTTTAAGTCGTGTTGAAGCTGTCAATATAGCTCGGAATTTATCTGAGCGGATGTATGTGAGTCGTACCTCTTATACGAATTGTTTTAAAGGGTCATGTTCTGGAGATACATTTGCAGGTAAGGATTGGAATGAAATGCATGAGTTGGCAGCCGCTAGAGGTATGAATATAGGAGTCTATAAATGTCCAGAAACGACAAATGGGCGTCAATGTATTTATGTTGCTTGGGGCGAGACAGATGCTAAGCCTGGTTCTTGCACTGAAACTGCTAAATTTGCATATAAGTCTGATGCCAAGTGTGTAGTGGTGGAGGCATTCAATGAATAAATCTCATCTAGGTTTCACACTTGTTGAGCTTATGGTATCTCTGGTACTTGGCCTCATTATTGTCGGGGCGGCTTTTCAGATGTTGCTGTCTGGGCAGCGCAGTTTAGCGTTTCAAGAATCAATTCAAGGACTGCAAGATAATGCGAACATAGGCATTACTTATGTTGCAGATGATATTAAGCTTACAAACCTTAATTTGCCATTTACAGAAATTAAACCTGATCAGGTGTCGGGGCTAATTGTAAATACGAGCAATTATCTGACTGGAGCTGCGAGTACAAGTGTTTCTGGCGAGGGGGTTAAATCATCTTTCATAGCTGATAAAAGTGACGTATTGGTTATTCAATATAAACCAGATCAATCTAAAGAATATGATTGCGAAGGAAATACGATTAATGCTGATGACATAGTTGTTCAACGTTACTTTATACGTAAAGACGATAATGGCAGCGCAAACGACTTTGTATTGGCTTGTGATGCCGGGAAATACAAAGATGGTGTAGCACTTTCAGGTCTAGATGGGAAGGGCCAAATTATTATGAAAGGGGTTGATCTTTTTAAAGTGCGAATAGGTGTTAAAGATAAAGATAATAATTTGTCATATAAAACTTTAGATGAGTTTGCTGATGAACCTAATACATCTAAAGCTGTCTCTCTACAGATTGGAGTTTTAGCAAGGTCTTTAGATAGCATTAATACGAACTCGGAAGAAAAATTAGAGCATAAGATATTTGGTGATAAATATACGATCAAAAAGCCGCCATCTGTAACGACTAAATATGTGTGGATTCCAGTCGAACGTACGATTGCGCTTCGTAATGGACTGGGGGAAGAGTTATGAACAAAGTCAATCAACAAGGTTCAACAATTATTGTGGTTATGGTGGTTGTTATTTTACTAACGATCATTGGTGCTATGGCTATGCGTGGCGGTATGTTTGGGTTAAGAATTGCGACCAATAGCCAAGCGAATAATATTATGGATCAAAATAATGATGCCTCTTTTTATTATATTGAAAACTTGGATTTTATTAAGAGTCAGCTGGTTGGAACGGGGTTGTTCGGCTTTCCAAAGATGGAAAGTAATCGGAATAAAGAATTAGTTATTTGTTATCGAGGAAAGTCACCAAAGTTCTATCAAATAGGAAATGCGAGTTTAATTTACTCTGATATTTCGATGAATGATGATGATATACCTGAAGATAAAGTACATATTCAACATATAGGTGGTTCAACCAAGATGGGTTTTTGTCAAACCAACGACTCTAAAGCTGACTATGTAAGTGGGCGTGGTGCCGCAATGACTCAAATTGCTGTACGTGTTGCTGGATATCCTGAGGATGAGCCATTTGCGCATTATCAAATTGGGACTGATGTTGAAAATGCAAAGTTAGAGGATACATTACGTGTAGTGATTACCTCCACGACTGTTATGCCTACACTTAGTTCTACCAAAGATAAAACTATTAATATGTGTATGCAAAACTTAAGTTATATCGATGATTCTAGTTCTGACTTGCAAACGGTTTCAGAGTGCTTAAGTGGTGCAAGTGTGCCTTATAAAACTCAAGTCGCAGAATACAATTTAGGACAGTTTATTAAGAAATATGTTGCTCCAGCAAGCTCATAGGAGAGCCGTTATGAAAAATAGCACACAGATGAAAAAAAAATGGATGCAATTTAAAGTATCGGCTTTATCTGCATTAGTGACAGCTTTAATTTTAAGTGGTATTCCTACTCAAATCTCAGCGTCCGATATTGATATTTATCAGGCGGGTGGTACTGGAAATATCGATGTACATTTCATGCTTGATATTTCAGGAAGTATGGGGGTCTATTCATTGTTTGATGATTACCAATACTATGATTCTGATAATAATATTAAAAAATTAGGTCAAAGTTGTACTACAAAAAACGTTAGTTATGGAGGGTTTGAAAAGGTAAGTACTTTTACTGCGAATAAAGGTATAAAGGTGATCACCTTCACAAGTTATGGAAACGGGAAGAATTATAAAAAAGATGGAAGTAATTACTATGAAGTGAGTAGTGGTGGAGATTATAAAATAGATGATTATTATGATGCTAAACGTGGGGATAGATCTAATTTATATGTCTGGAAAGATAACTTGGTGACTAAATCTGTGGAATCTTGTAATGATGAATATGCTTGTAAGGGGGCATTATTCCAGCAATATAGTACCTACTATATTTACAATGGTGAATATTTACCAGAAAATTTAACTGTTCAATTTGGTGGAAATGAATATATTTATGCCCCTCAAGGAGAAGCCTATTGTCGAGTAGAATTAGGTGTAATGGGAACATCAAATGTAGAAGAAGAATATAAAAATAAAATTAAAAGATCTTGTGAACCAGAAAGCTCCGGTTCAGATACATATAGGTGTTTAACAAGACTAGCAAAAATGAAAAAAGGTTTACTTGAGTTAGTGGCTAGTGATACGACTCAACCCCATATGAATTATAGTTTAGGTTATTATCCATTAACAGATAATACACAAAATGGTTCTGTCATTAATTTTGGAACCTCAACAAACCAAAAAAAATTCTTAGCTATGGATAAAGAGGGTAAGCAAAAGTTTTTATCCGAAATTACCAAATTAAAAGCATTTGGTGGGACTCCAATATCGCAAGCTTATGAAGTTTCCAGGGGGTTGTTTGATAAAACTGCTGTAAATGCCAAACAAAGCTGTTTAGGTCAAGGGATATATTTTTTGACCGATGGAGAGCCTAGTAGTGCTGGTAATAATTATTGGTCAAATATCCATACTAATGCCGCTTCTAAAAGGACGGTGAATGGTGTATTAACAGCAACAGTAGGGTTTGGTGGAGGATATGACTTAAAAGAAAGTGGAGGAAATGGGGGATTCTTCAATTGTGATTCATTAACTAAAAATGATCATAAGTCATTATGTAAGTGGGGAGAAAAAGCACAGAGCAATGGAAATGGTGGATTTTATAATGCTCAATCAACACAGGATCTTGTAAAAAGTATTGAACAATTTGTTGATGATGTTTCTGTGGAAATCGAAGGTTCTACCATGGGAACCAATACTATTCCTGTGGATGCATTGAATCCAACACAATTACAAAACTATTCATATTTCCCGATGTTTAAACCAATTGCTGGAGGTAAAGAGCAGTTATGGGCTGGCAACCTCAAGAAATTTAAAGTTAAAACTAGTACGGGTACAGTCGTAGATCAATCAGATAAGCCTGTATTTAAAGATGGAAAAATACAAGAAAAGTTAAGCGATTATTGGTTTGAAGCGAATGGTAGTTCAGATGATGATGTCTATATGGCATGGGGTGGTTTATTAAGTAAGCTTAAAGTCCATCATAAGCCATTAGCTGCTTCTGGACATTTAGGATTTAATCGGAATGTTTATTTAGATGTTGGGGTTAATAATGGCAGTGCTTTAAAGCATGCAGTGACTGATATTCTGAATGGGACTACATCTTTAAACAATAAACAATATTTATATGGGTTATTAGGCTACTCAAAACTCACTCAAAGTGACTTCGATGCATTGGCAAGTAAATCATACAATGACCAAGTAAGCTATTTACAAACAAAAACAGCCAATCAAGACTTCCAAATGGGATCTGTGATTCACTCAACGCCAATCATGTTGACGCAAAAAGGTACCTTTGAGGAAAAAGATGGTGAATATGGTGTTTCTGAGCGGGAGGACTATATTTTAGCAGGGACGACACAAGGTCTAGTTCAGGTTGTAAATGCAGATAATGGTAAAGAAGTCTTTAGCTTCTTACCAAGCGAGTTTTTAACACGCCAAAATAACTCTCAAGAAAAAGGTTTTGCAGAATCTTTGGCAATGAGGCGTTTTTCAACACAAAATACTGATAATTTCTTTTATGGTGTAGATGGACCATGGGTAGCCCATACTGAATACGAGTATAGCTTTGAAGGTGATAAAGAAATTATGACTGCTAAAAAGCAATATGCTTATGGTGGTCTACGTATGGGTGGTAGAAGTTATTATGCACTGGATTTAACTAATTTGGGCAAGACCTCTGGAAAACCAAAACTTCTATTTGCTATTAAACCGGATGATCATACGACTGGAGCTTTGTCTTATATGGGAGAAAGTTGGTCAAAACCAGTCATCACTTATATTCCTTGGAAAGGTCAGAAAAAGTTAGCCATGATTGTGGGTGGTGGTTATGATCGTAAGTATGAACAGCAACTGAGTAATGCTGACTTAAGTGGAAAGGTAGATGGTAATGGAATCTATATCTTTGCTGCTGAAGATTTGGATACTAATACCAAAGCGGGTACTTTGTTGTGGTGGGGAAGTAGTAATGCCACTTCTAAAGGTGGTGCTATTGAGTCTACAGAAATTAAAGCAATGACACATAGTATTCCATCACGTGTGAAAGCGGTCGACCGTAATGGTGATGGTATTACAGATCACTTGTATGTGGGTGATTTGGGTGGACAGGTTTTCCGTATTGATTTTAATTCAAAGTTGGGTTCAAGTGCCGCGAGTAGTAACCTAGTATATCAAGCAAACAAAATAGCAGACCTAAATACCACTGGTAAATCTCCAAGACGTTTCTATGAGGCTCCTACCTTTACCATTCATAAAGATGATAACGGTAAACGCTTTGCAATGGTGACCTTGGCTTCAGGTGATCGTAGTAGTCCATTAGACACGGGCACGTCTTATCCTCAAGATTATGTTGTTGCAATTAAAGATGATACTGTGGCGTCTAGTCCAGTAGGTACTCCTACATTAATTACCCTAGATTCGATGCACGATATAAGTGGTACTGGTAGCTTTAATAGAGGTACTCATAAAGGCTGGTTTTTTCCAATGCCTAAAGTAGGTAAAGATGCGAAGCATCAAGTAAGAGCAATGGAAGAAGGTATAGCATTAGACAATGATCTGTACTATTCACTTTTTAATCCTGATGAAAGTACTGCTAAAGATGGGGATGCAACAGAATGTACTGGCGGGATTGTAGGTAGTAGTTCAGCTTACAAATTTTGCCTGCCTTATGGTGATAAAACTTGTTTTGGAACGACTACATCCACCAACCCTGAGAAAATTGGAGATTTAGGTTCAGGTATTATAGGTTTAACATTTGGTACTGGTCGCTCAACAGCGACTAATAGAACCTTAATTTTTAATAAGGATATTGATCCTAAGCCACCAGAATATACGGTGTCTGACAAATTGATACCTAAACGATGGTTTGAATATTTACCATTTAATTCTGGTGGTGACTAATGATGAAAAGTATTAAAGGATTCACTTTAATAGAGCTCATGATCGTTGTTGTCATCTTGGCAATTGTGGCAGCTATAGCGCTGCCCAGCTATCAAGCTTATGTGCGTAAAGGTAATGAAAAGCTTGCATTACAACAAATTGCTGATCTGAGTCTTGAGCTTGAGAAAGAGAAGTCACGTAACTTTAGTTATGAAGGTATGAATGGAAAAAGTGTGACAGCAAATGCAGGAACAAAACATGTTTATACAACTACTGTCACTTCAGAGTTAAGAAAATGGTCAATAAAGTCTTGTGTTAATCAGGCCTTAGATGATTCAAGTTTATATAAAAATTATGCATCGAATAGTCAGGGGGCAACATGTGAATGGTCTGATACTTCTTGTACAGTACCAGTTAATTGCCAATGAGGAGTCAAATGAAATCATATAAACAAGGTTTTACGCTCATTGAATTAATGATTGTTGTGATCATAATTGGTATTTTGGCTGCAATTGCTTATCCAAGCTATACGGGTTACCAAGAAAGAACCAAACGCGTTGAAGCTCAAAGTGTGATGTTAGATATTGCGCAACAGTTATCAGCATACAAAGTTGCACACGGAAGTTATAAAGATTCATCGACAGCAGCATTTATTACAACGAATGTACCCGATGACGTAAAGAATAATTATGCTCTAGGTTTAGTGCTTGCCAATAATGATCAGACATGGAAACTCACAGCAACTCCGGTGCCTACTGGAAAATTACAAGGTACTGGTGCAATAACGTTAGATAGCACAGGCAAACAGTGCTGGGAGAAAACTTCCGGTGCATGTGAGCCATGGGACGGTAAATAAACCCAAAATTGTAGCCAACCAATTTTTAATCTTTCATTCAGGGCAAACTTCGCGTAAAATATTGCCCTCTATGAAAGGGGTTTGAAGTGTTCCGGTGGTCGGTACATGGATAATCCGTAAAAACTATAAGGTTCTATCATGGTTGTTATTCGTCTTGCACGCGGTGGTGCTAAAAAACGTCCGTTCTATCAAATCATTGTGACTGATAGCCGTAATGCACGTGACGGTCGTTTCATCGAACGTATCGGTTTCTTCAACCCTACAGCTCAAGGTAAAGCAGAAAAACTTCGTTTAGATGCTGACCGTTTTGCTCACTGGGTTTCTCAAGGTGCTCAACCTTCTGAACGTGTTGCTTCTTTAGCTGCTCAAGCTAAGAAAGCTGCAGCTGCTGCTTAATTTTAAGGTAGCAGGTAGCCCATGACACCAACACAGAATGTTCCCGAAGATCGTATTCAGATTGGACAGTTACGTTCAGCATATGGATTAAATGGGTGGCTCTGGGTCTATTCCAATACAGAACCTATGAGCAACATATTTGACTACCTTCCTTGGTACATTGAGACCAAAGCAGGTTGGCAAATTGTCGATGTAAAACGTTGGAAACCACATGGCAAGGGCTTGGTTGTTTCGCTAAAAGGTGTGAGTGATCGTACCGCAGCAGACGGCCTGGTGGGTGCTAATGTCTGGATTTCTAAATCGCAACTGCCTCAACCAGGCGTGGATGAGTATTACTGGTCTGATTTGAAAGGTCTAACTGTATTAGGTCTGGATGAAGAAGAACAGGAAGTGAATCTCGGTCAAATCCATGAAATGTTTGAAACAGGTGCCAATGACGTAATGGTAGTTCGCGCTACTGCTGACAGCGTCGATGGCGAAGAGCGAATGATTCCATGGCATAAAGATGTGGTACAGCGGGTTGATCTCGAAGCTGGTCGTATCTACGTAAATTGGGGCGTAGATTATTAATCCTTAAAAAGGGTTAACACAGCAGGAAAATGAGGAGTCTGCGGTGTTCTTTGCAGTCATTACGCTTTTTCCTGAAATGTTTGAAGCGATTACAGCCTACGGTATTAGCGGGCGCGCAGCAAAACGTGATTTGATGCAAATTCATTGTATTAATCCACGAGAATTTGCTGAAGGGAACTATAAACGGGTGGATGAACGTCCATTTGGTGGTGGTCCCGGTATGGTGATGATGGCTGAGCCATTAGCGAAAGCCATTCATCGTGCCAAAGAGCTTGCAGCGCAAGCGGGTGCAGTTAACGTTCCTGTGGTGTATATGTCACCACAAGGAAAAACCTTAAATGAACCTGCGGTACAGGACTTCGTAAACTATGACGGATTGATTGTACTTTGTGGTCGTTACGAAGGTGTCGATGAACGTTTGATCCAGAAATATGTTGATCAGGAATGGTCGATTGGAGATTACGTATTATCGGG
Source organism: Acinetobacter sp. UBA2581 (assembly GCF_002339435.1). Taxonomy (NCBI): domain Bacteria; kingdom Pseudomonadati; phylum Pseudomonadota; class Gammaproteobacteria; order Moraxellales; family Moraxellaceae; genus Acinetobacter; species Acinetobacter sp. UBA2581. The sequence goes on from NZ_DDLD01000052.1 coordinate 52,540, forward strand.
TGGCGAGCTCCCTGCGATGGTGTTATTGGACAGTATTATCCGGAGACTTCCGGGTGCAATGTCAGATGAACAATCACACGTGCAAGACTCATTTGTGGATGGCCTTCTAGACTGCCCACAATATACCAAGCCAGACCATTTTGAAGGGATGGATGTGCCAGATATTTTGAAATCGGGACATCATGCCAATATTGAGAAATGGCGGTTTTTGCAGCGATATCAGCGCACTTTGGAACGCCGACCTGAGTTGGTGGAAAAAGTTGAACTGACCAAGCAGCAAAAGAAATGGCTAAAAGATTTAAAAAGTGGCAACAACTAAACCTGTTGTCCAAATCTGTATTTAAGCAATGTTGTTTAAATACTTAAAATAGGCTCTTTATGCATTGAAGCGGTCAAGCATAAAGGGAAAGTCAATCGGGTCTATGCGATTCAGCCTCTATACCCAGCGATAATCAGACCTCTTCTGACTCGCACATATTGGAGATACCCCATGAGCGGTAAGCATCCTTTAGTACAAGCTGTTGAAAATGCTCAGCTTAAACAAGACATCCCAGCTTTTGCACCAGGTGACACAGTAGTTGTCCAAGTAAAAGTAAAAGAAGGCGACCGTGAACGTCTACAAGCGTTCGAAGGCGTTGTCATTGCTAAGAAAAACCGTGGTCTGAACTCTGCGTTCACAGTACGTAAAATTTCTAGCGGTGTTGGCGTTGAGCGTGTATTCCAAACTCACTCTCCAATCGTTGCTAAAATCGAAGTGAAACGTCGTGGTGACGTTCGTCGTGCTAAACTTTACTACCTACGCGAATTGTCTGGTAAAGCTGCACGTATTCGTGAAAAATTGCCAGCTCGTAAACAAGGTTAATTTTAGCCTTGCTTTTAAGCAAAAAAATGCGCCTTTGGGCGCATTTTTTATGTTTATATTTTATAAACCTTGTAGTTTTAAACGATTAGCATGCTGACGATAAACATCTACAGGGTCTGGTGCGAATATACTCTTTAATCCGAGGACTTGGTTCACTTCATCCAGATGGTTCCAGTTGTAGTTATCCCGAATCGTCTTGCCAAACTTGGCACTACAACGCGCTACTAAACCGTCATTTTCTTTACCCTCATCAATTAAGAGGCTCGTGGCTTTGAGTGCAGAGTCAAGATCCAGAAGATTGGTGACTGTTCCTACGCCAGTAAAGGAATAGTTATAGATCTCTTTATTACCATATTTCCATTTATATTCACCTTCACCACAGGCGGTGGTGGGTATACCAATTGGATATCTCTGGTTAAATTTCGCAGAACCTAATGCCGTTAAACTGCCGCCACCCGCAAGTGAATCATGCGGATAAGAGTTTGGATCCAGACCTTGGGCCCAGGTAATGGCTTTAGAAACCAGATTTATCGTACCGACCAGTGGCGCTTCAATAGCAGTCCCTTCAGCTTTTAAAATCAGGTCTCCAACCGGCGAACCTTTGTGTGGTGCACCTACTGTGGTTAATGAAGCCACCAGTTTAGGTTCTGAACCAGCCACATAACGAATCGTTGGTCCACCATGTGAGTGTCCGATCAAGTTAACTTTATCTGCTCCGGTAATTGCGGCAATTTCCTTAACCTGCTCCAAAAGTTGTTCACCGCGAATTTCAGATGAGTTAAAAGGGGAGACCCGTGTCGCCCAGACATTCGCACCATTACGGGCCAGATCAGGTAAAATCTGATACCAGTAATCCAGTCCAAACTGGTCAGTGCCAACCTGGATGAAACCCGCCATACCATGTGAAAATACAATCGGATATTTGGTTTTGGCATATTGTGAACTGGCTTTTGCCGTCACCTGACTGGCCTGAGTGGAGGCATGAGCCGTGAAGCAGGTCGCTGCCATGAGCAGGCTCGCCGTTAATACTCCATATTTCATCATTATTTCCTCATTCTTGTTGTTGTGTTAAGGCGATCCTCGCCATAATGTGGGGAATAGCCAGCTGAAAAGCTGACCCATTAAGCGTTTTGAGTGTTTTATCTCCCTATTTTTTTAAGTGAAAATAACGAAAAAGCCCTTATATCCGCAGATAGAAGGGCGATGAAAATTATAGATTCTGAAGTTTTAAACGATTGGCATGTTGACGGTACATCGCCACCGGATCCGGAGCAAACAGGCCTTTAAGACCAAACATCATATTGGCCAGATCGGTATGGTTCAGCTTGTACTGGTCATTAATCACCTTACCAATGAATGCACTACAACGGGCAACCATGCCATCGTTGTCTTTATTGCCGTAAGATAAAGGGCCAAGCTGCATCAGGATGGTATCGATATCCAGTGCATTGGTCGCTTGAGCCACACCGGTCCAAGAATAATAATAGATACCGTTACGGTCTTTTGATTTCAGGTTCTTATTACAGTTTTCTATGGAGGCTAAGACACCATCTTGCACCATCTGTTTGGCCACGCTGGCATTAAAAGAGCTGGAGCCAGTTTGGGTCAGGGATTTCATGGATGCATCGAAATCAATTTCCAGTTCAGGTTTGAACTGTCCCAGTGCGATCAGTGGCCCAATAATATAATCACCGAGAATATTGAAAGCAGTGCGGGTGAGGGTATTGTTCTGAATATCATCGGCCATTTTAGAGCCATGATAGGTGCCTGCGACCCCTGTAATGGATGCAATCTGCTGTGGTCGAGTCGCTGCCACATAGAGTACAGTCGGGCCACCATGTGAGTGACCGATGAGATTGATTTTTTCCTTCCCTGTAATTGCCAGCACTTCATCAACCTGATGAATGAGCTGTTCACCACGGTGGGTCGTGGTATTGGCAGGCGACAATTGGGCGGCAAAAACGGTAGAGCCATTACGAGCCATATCCGGCAGAATCTGATACCAGTAATCCAGCCCAATGGTATCGGTACCTATGCGTTACCAGCCTAACCAGCCATGCACCATCAGAATGGGATACTTGGTTTTGGCATAGTCTGATTTGGCTTTTTCGGTGACCTGAACTGCACTTGCTGCCGCCTGGGTTTGTGTTGAAAAGCCAAAACCGAGGCCTGCTGCCAAGGAAAGTGCCAGCATTTGTGTTGTTTTAATAAAAGTACGCATAACCGTTCCTTTGTTCATTTTATTGTTATAAAAAGCAATCATTGCTCGGGAGTATTGATGCACGATAAATATTGAAGTTGAATACCTCGATCATGCAGACCAAATCTTCAATCACGTGCAAAAATTATTATTTTGAAGCAGAAGCATTTTTTCATGCTGATGAGCCAATTCCATGTCATTTTGGGCCACGCCCGGTGAGCACTTGTGAGCACATAAATTTGCAATTTATATACGTATGTATTTTATTGTTAACTCCTTGAAATCTAAGATTGATGAATGTTTAGGCTGAAATAGTTAGAAACAAATAACAATGTTAAAAAAAGTAATCAGCCCAAGAAAATCAAGGCTTTCAGAGGGAAATGGCTCTGTTAAACTCTCAAAATAGAGGTTCGTTGTTACTGTTTTTATATAAGAGATGAGACAAAAAGAAAGGGAATAAGAGAAGATATTCGACGCCATAGCAGTACTGTTTAGCTACGGCGTCAATGAGCAATTTTAGCTGAAAATTAATTGGCAAAGGGTAAGGTTCCACCCTGATCATGTACCTGTTCAAATGTACCTACACGGAGCCGTTCTTCAGGGCGCTGGAAATGTTTCTGACGCAACTGATCAACTGCCTGCTGTTTGGCATTTTCACTCAGGCCACTTTTTAGGATGTTATCGCGCTCGCCCAAGTAACGCGTCACACTGGATTTCCAATTCGCACGTTCATCATCAAGTTTTTCCAGACGTTGGGTTGCTTCAGGACCGACCAGATTCAGGCGCATCTGACGGATTTCTTCCGCAGAACCACCCCGGGCTTTAATATCAGCGGTGAGTTTACGCAGATCTTCCAGTTTATTCAGTTGCTCCAGATTTTCTTGCCAGTCCTGCGGTAACTGCGCAAACAGTTCTTTTAGCTTCTGGGCTTTTTCTGCTTCGCTCAGCTTTTTATCCGCCATGACTGCCATCCGGTCTAAGGTATATTCATGATAGGTATCTTCAGTGCCAAACAGTCCTTCAATTTCATAATCAGAGAAAAAGCGTTTACGCAGGTTCTGGGTGCTGGCATAGATACTGCGGTAGTAAGCTGGATCTTCTTGATCCAGACCTGCAGGTGGAGTCAGTTCTCCCAAACCTTGACGATACTGGATATAACGATCCCAAAGATCCAGAACTTGTGAGAGTGCAGGATCCTGATAATTTTGTTGAATATAGGCTTTAAAATCTCGCTGGATTTGTTCGAGGGTTTTTTCCCCATATTGGGTAATAAAATATTCAAAACAGTTACGGGTCGGTTCATTGACAATCAGGCGATTGCTGGCATCCATCTGCATCTGGCAATTAATTTCCGTATCCTGCTGGCTTGGACTCGGGAATATATTATTTACGGGGCCATTGGCCAGTGCTGCTGCCTGCTGAGCACTGCTTTCATTGGTGGATTGCGGGCCTGAGACACGTGCCTGTGCTTCATCCCTGGGCGCAAGCCATAGAATCAGGGTAATCAAGCACAATACGATGAGCGCAATCACGATCCATAGTTTATATTTCTGCATATCCTATGCACCTTTATTTTAATTATCGGATTATTTTAGATTTTGCATTCGGCAGGATAGGAGATATTGCACCTTATATGCTGTAGAAAAGTTGTAAATAATTGGCAGGGGTTTTACCATTGCGCCAATTTATAAAATGTCTGACTTTTTGCCATGAAAGCTTCATCTCCTAAAATTCAGCGTCGTCATATCAGCGGTGTATTTCTATTAAATAAGCCTCTAGGCATCAGCTCGAATGCTGCATTGCAAAAAGTACGCTGGTTATATCGTGCGCAAAAAGCTGGACATACTGGTGCACTAGATCCCTTGGCCTCCGGTCTTTTACCGATCTGTCTGGGTGAGGCGACCAAATTTTCGCATTATCTGCTGGATTCAACCAAGCGTTACCAGACCACAGTTTTTCTAGGACATAGCACCACCACAGGTGATGTCGAAGGAGAGATTCTGCTGGAAAAACCAGTCCCTGAACTGAATGAAGAGTTGATTCAGGAGACAATTGCCAAGTTTGTCGGTGAGATCCAGCAAGTGCCACCGATGTATTCGGCTCTGAAAAAAGAAGGTCGTCCGCTGTACGAGCTGGCGCGTAAGGGCATTGAAATTGAACGTGAAGCACGTCCAATTACCATTTATGCAATTGAGCTTTTATCTTTTAGTGAAAATAGCATTATGCTGGATGTGACCTGTTCCAAAGGCACTTATATCCGGGTACTCGGCGAAGATATTGCGAAAGCACTTGGTACTTATGGTCATCTGACTTATCTGCACCGGATTCAAACTGGTCATTTTGACCTTATTCCAAGCTATACCATTGAATATCTGGAAAGCTTGACTGAGGCAGAACGTGAAGCACTATTACTGCCAGCTTATGCACCGGTACAACATTTCCCGCAGATTCAGGCACCGGAAGGCCGTGCAGAATATTTTAGCCGAGGTATGGAAAGTAATATCGATCATCCGGCAGAGCCACAGGTGTTGGTCTTTGATGGTGAGAAATGCTTAGGCCTGGCTGAAATCACGGATAAAAAACGTCTGGTACCTAAACGTGTTCTTAATCTCTAGGCGCGTTGAATAACAATGGACATCGAGATTATCCTCAGTCTGGTGCTTTTTGCCTTTATGGCCGGAGCGATTGACGCTGCTGTCGGTGGTGGCGGTCTGATCCAGATCCCGGCGATTATGAGCAGTCTGCCGCAGCTGCAACCTGCCACAGTATTTGGCACTAACAAGCTCGCCTCTATTTTCGGTACAGGCTCAGCAGCCTTTTCCTATCTTAGACAGGTCAAGCTGCCCTGGGTTTTACTTGGTGTAATTGCGCTGTGCAGCTTTATTAGCTCATTTATTGGAGCAGCCAGTGTCACCTTGATTCCGGTGGATATTCTCAAGCCTTTTGTGCTGATCATGCTGATCGTGATTGCGATTTATACCTTCATGAAAAAGCAATTCGGACGGGTACATGTCGAGCAAAAGCTGAATAAAAAGATGCTGATACTGGCAGCATTAGGTAGCCTGGCTATCGGTTTCTATGACGGAATTTTTGGCCCAGGCACGGGCAGTTTCTTTATCTTTTTCTTTATCCGTTATCTGAGCGTGGATTTCTTGCATGCCTCAGCTTTATCGAAAATTGCCAATTTCACTACCAACTTGGCGGCACTGAGTTTCTTTATTCCTACAGGTCATGTGCTGTTTCTAGTCGGTGCCATGATGGCGGCTGCCAATATTTGCGGTTCGCTATTAGGAGTTAAACTGGCCTTTAAATATGGCAGCGGTTTTATCCGGATTCTGTTTCTGATCCTGGTCAGTTTGCTGATTTGCCGTATGGCTTATCAAATGTTTTTAGCCTAAAAATAGATGTAAACTATTCTCAATATTAAAGTTTTTTATACAAATTCGCCTTATAAATATTCCTGACCATTTGCCGGTTTCACTCTATGCTGGAGCAAAGGCATGACAAAAAACAGGAGAAAAATTACATGACCACCATTTTTGAAGCATTAAGGGAAAGTCATGAAATCCAGCGTGATCTGGCAGAAAAATTACTGCAAACTTCGGGGGATTCGCCAGAACGTCGTGAGTTGTTCAAGCAGCTGAAGAATGAACTGTTTGCGCATGAAACCGCAGAAGACCGTTACTTTTATATTCCCTTGATGATGACAGATCCCGGCCTGAACATTACCCGTCACGCCTTGGCAGAACATCATGAAATGGATGAAATGATTGAGGAACTGACTGAAACTGAATTTAGTAGCCCAAGCTGGATTGCAATTGCCAAGAAACTGTCAGATAAGGTACATCATCATTTGAAAGAAGAAGAGCATGCTTTCTTCCAGCAGGCCGGAAAAATTCTGGGAGATGAACAAAAACAGGCTTTAGCGGATCAGTACAAAACTGAATATCAGCGTTATAAAGAAATGAAAAAAGACATGCTGGTTAAAAGCTAATATTTAAATTTATTTAAATTCAAATTTTCATGACAAAAAAAGATGGCCAAAGTGCCATCTTTTTTTATTTATTCAGCTTTCTATTTTCCGGGTTTTATATTTCTGCCGCGCTTCACGCATGGTCACGCCAACTGAAGCCAGCATAATACAAGCCAGTGCTACGGTTTGAAGTAGCGTAATTTTTTCACCCAGCAAGATAAAACCCACCAGAGCTGCCAGAGCTGGAGACAGACTGGAAAGCGTGCCATAACTGGTTTTATTCAAGTGCTGGAGCGCTTTTAAATCCAGCGCATAAGGAATGGCGGTTGCCAGTACTGCAATAGTAATGGCCTTGCCCCAATATTGAGTATCAATCAAAGCAGGGGCATTGTTATACAGTCCGATTGGCAACAAACACAGGGCTGAAATACTGATGGCAATCGTCAGTGCATGCATCCCGATATTTTGCTGTACTACGCGTTGCCCAAAATAGATATACAGCGCCCAGCAGAGGCCAGCCCCTAGGGCGCAGGCTGCACCAAACAGGTCAAAGTTACTGCTATTGGCTTCCCCCCAAGGCACCATCAACACGATACCTAAAATTGCCAATAGCACCCAGACATAGTCCTTACGGTCCTGAATCGAAATTAAGGCCAGTCCTAGCGGGCCAATAAATTCCAATCCGACTGCAATGCCTTGAGGAAGTTTCCCGAGCGACATATAGAACAGAATATTCATCACGCCTAGAGAAGCACTATAGCAGAGCAGATCCCGCCATTTCAGGAATTGTAAACGTCGAATAACTTTCCAGGAACGGAACATGACACAGACAATAATAGCGGCAAAACAGAGTCTTAAAATAGTGACAGTGATCGGGTCAAGCACCAGGAAAAGTTGCTTGGCGAAGGATGCACTGATCTGGTATGAAGTCATGGAAAGAACCATGTACAACACAGCAAGAAGTTGGACGTTTGGCATGGGAGAAACTACTTATACCAGAAGGGTATAATCGAGATACAGAAGAAAGCGGAAGTATACCAAACTGGTTAATTTTTGATGAGTAGGGCAGACGAATATTTTGTGAATGCGAAGCAGAATTTTGATCAGTGAATTTAAATTTTTGATTTCGTCCCCCACCGAAAAAATTAAATTCAACGTTAATTGTTGATGAGATTGTGGTTACAAATTAATCAATTTTTAATTTGATCTTAATTTTATATTTATTAAAATGACTTAGACCTCATGATTTGGGTCAACTTTAAAATAACAATGAAAAATAAAACGATGAAAAAATAATAAGGTAGATAATAATGAAATTAAGATTACTCTCTTGTGCTGTCTTGAGCCTTATGCTGACTGCATGTGGTGGCTCTGATTCTGATAATAACGAGCCAGTCGCAGGTCAACCAACCCCAACCAATCCTGGTAATCCGAGCAATCCTGGAACTCCGGATAATGGTGATGGAACATCAGATACGATTTCTGAATTCTATACCTATCAGTTCAACCTGCCGAATATTGATGCTTCAGATATAGAGTCGGAAAAGCTTCTATTGGCCAGTCATAAAAATAAAATTACTGACGGCATCTTATATGCAGATGATAACCGGGCTGTTGATACTGAATATGATCTTGATGAAGACATGACTTTCCCAATTTATGTTACAGAGAAAGGTGTATTCCCTGCAGATCGTGCCCGTACAGCATTAGGCTATAAACTGGAAAAAGTACTGGAAAATACTTCTGAACAATTTACCAGTCGTCCCGTCACTATTCCGGAAAATAACATCAGCAATCATCGACACCTGGAATGGTACGACCTGTCAGGTAAAGCATTAACTGAACGTACCAATATTGCTGTCGTGAAGATGTATGACGATACCGAGACCAGAGTTTTCTTTGATACTGATACCACGGATGCTGAACGTAAATATTACAATCAGTTTGCTACCAATTTTGTCGGTTTGCAGAAGGCACGTACTTTCCCGAACGGATCTAAATGTTTCCGTATTCTGGCAGAACATCCTGAGGAAGACTTTATTGAATTTGATCCGGATATCAAAACTGGCTATCGTACACTGGCTGAATGGCAGACAGGCGAGTCTGTTCAAGAGATGGCGAAAACCATTTTAGATGGTACGATGGCTAATCTGAAATTTAAAAAAGCCGAATATAAAGACGATGCGCAGCAATATTACAAATACTTTGGGGCAATCGAATATCAGGATGAAATTTATTCCAGTACTTTCTCGGAACATGGAGAGCATATTGATCATGCCGATTATATTGCTCAGGCAAGAAAAGCTGCCTTGGACAATTTAAGGGAAGAGGGTGCAACTCCTCTAATGCTTAAATGGACAGATTACCTGTATGACCATCTTGCTTCGGCATGTGATGGCTATAATGTGACAGCAGCTACTGCATTAAATACGGCTATTAAAGATGCAACGCCACGCTAAGATTAAATTGTCTTGTCCTGAAATAGA